>JADGBV010000203.1 GCA_015231345.1 Planctomycetota bacterium | reverse complement strand
AAAGTGATGATAAATTCGCCACTGATGATGACTTAAATGGCGACGCAAAGAACTACACGGACAAAGATGAAGACCTTGATTCAGATTACTACGCAGATGAATACACGGATGATGAATACGACGATTCTCCTCTAAGTGGCGCCTATATGGAGCTGCAAGATATGCTTGAGCGCATGGCTTTTCACCAAGAAGACTTGGCTTTTCATTATGTGATACTTGATCAAATCATGCCTGAAGTCCGAGAGCTATGTGGTGACGCAGAAAGTTGCGTCTTCCCAGAAGGCAGCTTTGAAGTTCCTGTAAGCGAAGAACTTATGGAGCAAGTTGAAGCCATGATTGAGGACGACATTAATTGGGAGAAAATGGGCATCTCCGAAGAAATCATTTACGTCGACCAACTCAGTTACCGCAAATATGGCCCAGGAGAAAGCTACCAAGAAGAGGTCACTTTACAGTTTGACGATAATGACACCCTAGTTATAGCTTGGAGCAGCGATAAAGGACAACTAAAAATTGTCGATAGCTTCCAAGAGAACGAAGATGATTACAACCTTGATGCCTCAATCACCTACATTGTGAATCATAATACGGGAGAATCAATGGTAATAGAGGATTATCAAGAAGATGAGCAACGCTGGGTTGACCAGATCAGCATTCATGAGAACGATAACCTGATTACCTTTGATGTTATTTCTCGCTCTGAGGGACTAGAGGATTATCAAATCACTAGCAGCGGCAACCTCACTGGCAATGAAGGCGAAATGATCTCTACTTATATTTGGGAGGCTTATAACCTAACAGGGGAAATCATATCAGAAGACAGCTGGGTGACTCTACTGGCAGAAGATGATGGCGAAGAGTACGAGGTGGGTTGGCTTGATAACGGACTTGGCGAATACTGGGGGGACCCAGCAGCTCTAGAAGAAGTTACGGCCTTACTCTATGATTTCGATGATAGAGAAGAAGAAATTTCTCTTGAACAGCTCAATTTGGTCATTGGAGCAAAAAACACCTTCACAGAACAGTACCGAGAACGTTTTTCGAGTGAAGGTGAACTCTTAGAAGTCGCTTTTCGCGAGGGAGTGACCGGACCATGGACCAATGAAGACCCTGAAGATTTCTCCACAGAATGGGAACCAGACGAGGAGTCAGACGAAAATGTCACTCTTAGCGACAGCAGCTTCCTAAACTCCAAAAATATGGCTGTTTTCTTCCCAGCCTCCACTGAAATTAGCCTAGACAATTTATGGGAAAACGCACTAGGCATGGCCTTCGCTCTTCCCGAAAAGGACGAACTAGGAGTCGCCGATCTCGAAATTATCACATGGGCTGATGCTGACGAACTTAGTGAAGCAGTCATCTATGAACTTCAATTTGGCCTTAGCCAAGATTCATTGATCGAACAGCAAGGCGTCTACTTAATCATCAGAGAAGAGGACGAAGAAGACGGTGAAGAGGACAGCGATGAAGATGGCAAAGAGGACGGCGAAGAGGACGGCGAAGAGGACAGCGATGAAGATGGCGAAGAGGACGGCGAGGAAGACGGCGAAGAAGACGACGAAGAAGACGACGAGGAGTAAAGCCCTCCCCTACTAACAATTAAGCTGATATTAAGAGGAAAAACCCTCTTAATATCAGCCTTTTTTCTGTTATATTAGCAACATCTAGAGAGGCATTCCACCTCTCTTTAAAGTTCATTTTCACTCTTGACTTACAGTTTTTCTTCATATAAGCATTGATGGTGGGATACTGCTTAAAATAGCGGAAAAATAATCCGTTGAGTATATGAATATTCTTTTAAAAACTAAATATTTAAAATCCCCGTCCACCGTCCTGAACTTAGCCAGACTCGAGGAATTAAATAAGCTCCAGGGAATATCATACACATCTAATCAAGGCAGGTATGAGGACAACGACATTATCCTCTTCATGTGTTATGACTCCAAAGAGAAAGAGGCCAAAAAAGCCAATCCGAACTCACGCGTTGGCATTATAGATCCGCGCCCATCCACTCAGATTCACTGGGATTGTGTTGATTTCGTTCTAGTCAATGGGATAGAATCTGCCGATTATTTCTATGATCGCTGCCCCAACATCTTCATCTATGAGATCTACCCGCCCTTAGCGATCAAGACCTGGTCCAACCAATCAATCAATAATCAACCTTTCACAATAGGTTATCATGGAAATAAGGTTCACCTTGAGGAAATAAATAGCCGCATTGGGCCAAGCATTACCCGTTTAGCAGACGAGAGACCAGTCCGATTAAAATGTATTTATAATTTTAAAGATAATGGACGATGGGAAAACCGAATAGACCACCCCAATGTGGAAATAGAAGAAATCCCTTGGTCCAATTCTGCGTATTCGGAACTTGCGTCATGTCATGTCGGTATCATTCCTAACCTCATAGCGACACAAGCTGAAGAGAGGCCTCAAGAGAGTCTTCACCCTTCAGATTACCTCTTTGCCTTCAAAGCTACAAGCAATATGGGGCGAGCCTTTCCTTTTATTATGCAAGGAGTCCCTATCATAGCCGATATGTTTCCTTCTGCGACTCAACTCATTAAAGATGGCCATGATGGTTATGTTGCCTACAGCGAAGCCGCATGGTATTATAAACTGAAGACTCTTGCAGAACAACCCGAAACGTGTCAATTATTCGCAGAGAGAATGCAGCAAAAATATCATGATTTTTACTCAGCAAATGTTCAAAATAATAAGCTCATTCATTTTGTAAAAAATGAATTAGTTGAACATCGATATTCTCCCTCCTCTTATATTTCAGATTCTCAACCGAGCAAATCTAGTTTCTTCTCTAAGTTATTTCATCGAAAATGAATATACTAAGCTTCCGAGATGGGCACAACGCCTCAGCAACACTCTATCAGGATGGTCAGATCATTGCAGATATAGCAGAGGAGCGCTTATCTCGATCAAAAAACGATGCCAGTTTTCCTTTCCACAGCATCAAGTATTGCCTGGATATGGGAGGAATACACATGGAAGATATCGATATTATCGCTTTACCGTCCCATGATTACCCTGATTTCATTTCACATTACTTTGATGTTCCAGATGAAGTCAACGTGATTCAACATAGCCCAGAGTCATCAATCAAAAGAGATCTACTCAATAGCATGAAACGGAAAAAGGGAAAAGCTAAACGAGCTCCTTTCCCTGCTTACATTAATCAATACCGTTTATCACCAACATGCGAAATCCATTTAGTTAATCATCACTTGGCTCACGCTGCAAGTGCTTGTTTTACTTCAGGCAGCACTGAGCCAGCCTTAGTCATTACCATGGACGGAAGAGGAGACCAGGTCTCAAGTGCAGTCTGGTGGTTTGATGGCAGGCAAATTCAAATGAAGAAAAGTTATGGCCAAGACTCATCACTCGGTTATTTTTACTCTTGCGCGACGGAAGCCCTAATGTGGATGCAAAGCTGTGATGAATGGAAAGTTATGGGCCTCGCTCCATATGGCAAGCCACAACCCGGCCAACTTGAAGGCCTTCACCCAGAATTTGAGAACGGCCAACTGTCAAAGGGCCTGAACTTTCCTACCATGCATCGATTCAAAGAACATGGTATCGTTCACTACCATTGCGAACACTCCAAAAAATTACAACCATTTGTAAAAAATATGGGCCGAGAGAACTTTGCTGCAGAAGTTCAGCGAGTCACCGAAGAGCAAGCAATGAATTTCATCAAGCCTCTACTGGAACAATATAACACTCGCCGTCTCTATTGTTCAGGTGGATTCTTCTTGAATGTTAAACTTAACCAGAAATTGTGGGAAACTGGTCTACTTGATCATCAATGGGTCTATCCGGAACCAGGTGATGCTGGACTAACTATGGGCGCAACTCTTTATGCCGCCAACATCAAAGAGGAGCCTCGGCAAATTTCTTTAGAGACCGTCTACTACGGCCCTGAATTTAGCAACGAAGAAATACAATTAATATTAGATGATCGAGGTCTTAATTATGAATTTGCAGAAAATGTCGAAGAGATAACAGCTTCCCTTTTAATGGACAATCATGTTCTCGGATGGTTTCAAAATAAACTCGAATCTGGACCAAGGGCTCTTGGAAATCGATCTATTATTATGAGTCCTCTCAGAGCTGAAAATAAAGATATTCTTAATGGAAAAATTAAGTTTCGTGAAGCCTTCCGTCCTTTTTGCCCCTCCATACTCTATGAGTCAGCCAGCAGTTACTTTGAAAACTATCGCGATGAATTTTTCATGACAAGCGCATTCAAAGTCCGGGAAGAAAAAAGGACAAAAATACCAGCCGTTGTCCACGTGGACGGAACAGCTCGCCCTCAACTTGTTAAGAAAGAAAATAATCCCCGCTACCATACCCTCATAGAAGAATTTGGCAAATTAAGTGGCGAAGACGTAATTGTGAACACCTCCTTCAACATCAAAGGAGAGCCAATAGTTTGTCATCCGCGAGAAGCAATTAGATGCTTTATGGATACTGGCATGGATGTTCTTGTACTGGGAAATTTTATCTTAAAAAAGCCCCACCTGAAGTGATGCAGAACTCCCTTGCATGAGCCGTTCAGTTAACCCTCCGCCCCTTACTCAAGAGCCTACTTCTGTATTATCAGTGCATCATGGAGTTTCCTTAGGAGGAGCCCCAATCAGTCTTTCTTATCAATTAAAAGAGATTGTCAAAAGAGGAAAGTTAAAAGTAACACTGGCGGCTCATTCTAACGAGATGCGAAAATTTATATGTATGGAGAGTGGCGCAACAGGAATTTCATGGCCTAATCCTGTTACTTATATTGGGAAGGTTTGGATAGGACACACCAAACTAAGCTCCCTTACTCATTGGTTGCATTTCACTTGGGCGATAATGCTTTTTCCGGTAAGTGTTATACTCCAATATCTTCACTTTTTGATGCGGCCTGAAAAGGCTGTACATCTTAATTCGGCAATTCTTTTGAGCACAGCTCTTGCAGCCAAGTTGGCTCGCAAGAGTATTATCTGGCACATTCGCGAAGGCGCCTTAAAAAGTCGACCACGAGCAGGGAAATTCATTCGCTCTTGGTCCGATTCAGTCATCTGCATTAGCCCCTTAGAAGTTGCTGCAGTTAACCCTGCTCCTCATGTCAAAATTATTTACAATCCTATTAATTTAGAACGTTTCAAAAAAGGGATTCATGACTCCACACCCCTAAGAATTAAGTATGGAATTCCAAACAATGCAAACATCTGCCTACTACTTGGTGGAGTTGATGCCCGCAAAGGAGCCTTAGAAGCTATCGAGGCCTTAAAGGAACTAGATAAGACGATTATTTTACTTATCGCTGGACAGGAACTATCACCGAAAAAAGGGGGGTATCACAAAAAAGTAATGAGTGTCATCGTGAAACACCACTTAGAAAGTCGTGTCATTTTCACAGGATACATAAAGGACACGTCGATTCTAGTTGAAATGACCGATGTCGTTTTATTCCCATCTCTTACTCCACACTTTCCTCGTCCAATATACGAAGCTTGGGCAAATCAAACTCCTGTAGTAGCCTTCAATACAGATGGCATGAATGAGCATATCAAAGATGGTGTGAATGGTTTTTTAGTCACAGAACAGACTGGGTTGGCTTTAGGAAGAGCAATCAATAGTATATTTTCTGACCCGCAAAAATCTGAGGAAATGGGAAAACAAGGCTACCAACTAAGCATTGAACGTACCAACCCTGAAATAGTAGGTCAACAGTTTGAGTCAATATTACTTCAATCAATTAACATTATCAGAAATAACAATAATCAAAAAAGATCATAACGAGATCTTGTTAGCGCAATGAAGACTTATTTTTATCATCATGTCAATATCTCGATATATTTACCTCCACCAACTTCTAACTTTTGAACTAATTGGAGTAATTAATCTATGCCATATTGCTGGAGCTCGACTACGCATTTTAGATCCGTATTCCCTCATCCCACCTGGCCATATCAGATCTCCTGTATCAAAACTTAATGTTGGTTTCCCTGATATTTCAGCAATTGTCTGAGCCTGAGTTGAAGAACTTTCAATGAAAAGCACAGCATCACATTGAGAATAAACTTCTCCTTTAAAAGAAGCGTGCAACCTAAGTCGACGCCTCACTTCAGCAGAAGGAACATCCAGCATCATGAGGTTGCGATAACAAATATTATTACTGGCTAACCACTTCTCTGTTTCTGTGCGGTATTTTTCCAATCGACTTGTCACAAGCCAACCAATTTCATGACTTGGTTGAAAGATCGCAGGCGTACTACTGATAAATTTCTTGTAATTATCTCCATCATCATTTTCTGAATCAACAGGGTCGCGGCATAGCACACCATCAATATCAACACAGCTCCGACTTAGAGTTGAAGAGTGCATAAGGTTCCATTCAAAGACTCTGGGTAAACCTAAACTCCTAAAAGAAATATCAACCTTACTTTCTTTTCCTGGAAGAGTATAAACAGCAGCAAACAAATGCTTTCCAGGCAGATTATGCTCCAATATAACCTGACGAACTTCCTCCATAGACCCTCCACTACGCAAAGAATCATCGATAATTAAGGGACAACAGGCTTCTAGAGCATTATTGAGTAATCTTGATTTTTTTTTGGTTCTGCCGGCCCATGGTTTTTTGCCTTCTATATAACCCGAAAAATCAATCAGGGGACAATTGAGGTGAACAGACAAAATACTTGCTGCAATCATACCACTCCGAGGTATACCTACAATCAAATCCACTTCCTTTGGAATACGAGAAAGGCCATTTCGCATATCTGAATTGAGATCATTGAGACTACGGTAATTCATATGAGATTTTCTATTATCAAAATATTTCGGAAATTATTTTTTATAGCATTATGCGAAACAGTTGCTGGAATCAATTTTATCATTAAATCTAAAGTCAAAGTTAATAATGTCAAATCAAATTACTTAATCTTA
>JADGBV010000202.1 GCA_015231345.1 Planctomycetota bacterium | reverse complement strand
GAGCTTCTTGTTTTGTTATTTACGATACTGAAGAAGAAACATTTACGCTTCTGGAAAATTCTGTAAATTTAAACGCGGCTCAAGGTGCTGGAATTCAGGCAGCTCAAGCTATTGCAAAGGCAGGAGTTAATATTTTATTGAGTGGTCATTGTGGCCCCAAAGCCTTTAAGGTATTAAAGGCTTCTATGATAAAGTTTTATTCTACAGAGGCAGCGACTGTAAAAGAAGCTATTGATCTCTTTCAAAAGGGGATGCTTTCATGTCATACAGAAGCCAATGTTGAAGGGCATTGGTCTTGAATATTAAATTATCCATATTGTGCCTTAAAAGAGGACTATCTTGAGTCATTCAAGTTTAAGGATAGCGGTAGCTTCTGGTAAAGGAGGGACGGGAAAAACGACAGTCTCAGTTGCCTTAGCAGAAGCCTGGGGAGATCCTATACAGCTTTTAGATTGCGATGTGGAAGAGCCAAATGCGGCACTTTTTTTAAAACCCGAAATTCAGAGTACAGAGAAGGTATTTCTCTCACTTCCTGAAATTGATACTGACCGCTGTAGGGGTTGTGGTCAATGTGTGAAGTTTTGCCAGTTTAATGCCTTGGCAGTGGCTGGGGGTAAAGCTATGGTTTTCTCTGAGCTTTGTCATAGTTGTGGAGGCTGTGCGCGCATATGTCCTGAAAGAGCGATTAGGGAGGCTCCATGGTCAATTGGTATGATTCGAAAGGGACTTTCAGGATCGATACAATGGATAGAAGGTTGCATGGATATTGGCTATACGATGGCTCCATGGGTGATCCGGGAAGTGCTACAAGCGAGAGATCCAGCCTTGCCGCTCATCATTGATTCTCCCCCTGGAACTTCTTGTGCGATGGTAACTGCAGTGAGTAGTGCCGATTATGTTTTATTGGTGACAGAGCCAACTCCTTTTGGGCTTCATGATTTAATATTAGCCGTTGAAACCATTAGGGGAATGAATAAGAATTTTGCAGTGATTATTAACCGTTCAGGTAGCGGGAGTGATTGTGTGGAGAAGTACTGTAAACAAGAGAGGATAGAGATTATTTTACGAATTCCCATATCGAGAAAGGTAGCTGAGGCTTATTCTGTAGGATCTAGTTTAATAAAAGCTGAACCCTCTTTGTTAGAACCATTTAGAAAAATTTTGGCGAGCTTAGTGTGAAAGAGATCGTTGTTATAAGTGGAAAGGGGGGTACTGGGAAAACGAGTGTGACGGCATCATTCGCTGCATTAGCCAAGAATATTGTTATGGCAGATTGCGATGTTGATGCTGCTGACTTGCATTTAATTCTAAAACCTGAAAAAAGTCATTCGAATGATTTTTTCAGCGGCCACGTAGCTAGTATTCGGTCAGAAAACTGTTTGGCTTGTGGTCGTTGCGCTGATTATTGTCGCTATGATGCAATTGATGCTACTGACCATTCTTTTGTAGTTAAGCCTAGCTCTTGCGAAGGCTGTAAAGTTTGTGTAGAGTTTTGCCCTGCTGAAGCAATTGATTTTAATGAAGCTCTTTGCGGTCAATGGATGACTTCAAGTATGCGTTTTGGTGAAATGGTTCATGCTCGTCTTGGTATTGGAGCCGAAAATTCAGGAAAACTGGTGAGCACTGTTCGTGAACAGGCTAGGAAGTTAGGGCAAAGGAACTCAGCCGATTGGATAATAGTTGATGGCCCTCCGGGTACTGGGTGCGCTGTCATTGCTTCCATAACAGGAGCTGATGCTGTGGTGATTATTACAGAGCCGACATTATCTGGAAAACATGATATGTTGAGAGTTCTTTCTTTGGCAGCTCATTTTTCAGTGCCATCTTTTGTGAGTGTCAATAAATATGACATCAATCTCGAGATGACTGAATCTATTGAACGCGAAGCAGTTGAATTTGGGGCGAGGGTTATGGGGCGAGTTCCCTATGATGAAGACGTGACAAAGTCACAGGTTAAAGAGCTCAGTACAGTTGAATTTAGTGATGGACCAGCATCACAGGCTATTCGTCGTCTGTGGTCTGAGTTATATTTGAAAGTAGGCCATTAGAGCCTTATTATTTTATCTAAGTTGAGGAGAATATTATGAAAATAGCTATCCCATTAGCAGAAGGAAAACTATGTATGCATTTTGGGCATTGTGAGGTTTTTGCGCTAATAGACGTAGATTTAGAGGGTCGCAAGATCATTAAGCAAGAGGATGTGGTGCCCCCTCCTCACGAGCCAGGATTACTGCCTCCTTGGTTGGCTGAACGTGGGGTCAATATGGTGATTGCGGGAGGAATGGGGCAAAGAGCTCAGGGTTTATTTGAGAAACAAGGGATCAATGTAGTGACTGGCGCACCAGCTGATGCCCCGGAAGTAATAGTTAATAATTATATGTCTGATTCTTTAGTTGTGGGCAATAACGCCTGTGATCATTAAGGAAAAGCCTTCAATAATCAACAAAGGACATAATCATTGTTGTATCTGTGGGGAATTAAACCCTAGGTCACTAGGGCTGAGTTTTAAAGAGTTGAAGCCGGGTTTTGTATCAGCAAAGTTTTCCGCATTCAAAGAATTACAGGGTTACGAAGGCATGCTTCATGGAGGGGTAATTTCATCGCTTTTAGATGCCGCCATGACGCATTGCCTTTTTGCTGCGGGAATTAAAGCTGTGACTGGGGATCTTCATGTTCGTTTCTTAGCTCCAGTACCCCACGAGGCTGAGTTGGATTTACTGGCGTATATGAGCTCTTCTCTTTCTCCTCTTTTTTACTTAAAATCGGAAATCCGTGTGGAAAATAAGCTCGTGGCCAAAGCTGAAGGTAAGTTTATGCTGAGTAAAGTGATTTCAGAATGTTGAATTAATATGAAGAATCGTTAAGAACGACTTTACCTTTGAATATTCGGTAAATAATTATTGTATAGCAGAGGACCAAAGGCATGCCAATGCTAGCAATGATCGTCATGACTTTTAGGGTATACTCTGAAGCAGAAGCTTGCGAGGCCGATAGACTGTGTGCATGATCTGAGAGAGAGGGGACAAGTTGAGGGAATAAGCCAACCCCTGCTATAAGAAGCAGGGAGGCTATTGAAGTCGAAGATGCCAAGAAGGCTTGAAAGCATTTTTGAGCCTGCAATGTTACCGGTATATAGAGAGTTGAAGCTAATAGTAAAACCAGTGAGAGGTAAAAAAGTGAACGGGAGAGTAGCTTTTCAGATACATTAGGGGCGGAGATGAAAGTGGCAACAATCACCAAAACGAGCATTACTGAGTAAATAAACCAACATCGAAGCGCAGTTTTCGCCATAGATTTAGAGTGCTCCCCTTCAGTTTTACCGATGAGATAGATGGCGCCATGGAGCGTGAACATAATAAGACTGAGGATTCCACATAGTATGGCGTAAGGGTTAAGAAGTCCTAAGAAAGTTCCTGTGAATATTTGCTGGCTATTAAGGGGTATACCTCTAACAAGATTCCCTACTGCGACACCATAGATAATTGATGGAACGATGCTGCCAAATGCAAAAGCAATATCCCAAACTTTTCTCCAGCTCTGACTATCGACTTTACTGCGGAATTCCATTGATACAGCCCTGAAAATCAGTCCTGTTAAAAGCAGTACCAAAGCGAGGTAGAAGCTGCTGAATATTGTTGCATATGCTTTAGGGAATGCTGCAAAAAGAGCCCCCCCTCCTGTCAGTAGCCAAACCTCGTTGCCATCCCATACCGGAGCGATGGCGTTTATATTAATTCTCCTATCCGTATCATTCCTTACAAAAAGATGTAGGGCGCCAACTCCTAGATCGAAACCGTCTAAGATAGCGTAGCCGATAAATAAAATGCCAATTAAGAGAAACCAAACAAGCTGAAGAATTGATACGTCGGTCATTACGCTACCCCCTCTAGAGTCATAATATTTTCATCGGGGCCCGCTTTAATTTTTCGTATAAGTAAAAAGAGATAGAGAACACCAAGCAGAGCATAAATTGAAGCAAAAAGGATGAGCGAAAATAAAACTTCCCCAGCTACCACAGTTGTCGAATGAGCATCAGCTGTTCTGAGTAGACCATAGACAACCCATGGCTGTCGGCCCACTTCTGTTGTTATCCAGCCAACTTGATTGGCAAGAACAGGTAGAGGTATGCATATAATAAGGAGTTTGAGAGTATAGCGGCTGTTCCATAATGAGCCGCGCATAAGTAGAAAAGCTGACCAACACATAAGAATAATAAAGAAGCTGCCTAAGCCAACCATAATGTGAAATGCAGTGAAAGTAATGACGATAGGTGGTCTGTCTTCTTTAGGGACTTCGTTCAATCCTCTAACTTCGGCATCAAAGTCGCTATAGGCTAGAAAACTGAGTAAGCCAGGGATTTCAAGAATTGAGGTGACTCCTTCTTCTGAGGGAATGCCTATAATGACAACAGGGGCTCCTTTTTGAGTTTCCATAATACCTTCCATAGCTGCCAGTTTTGTGGGTTGCCAGTGAGCAATGTTTTTTGCATGAAGGTCCCCAGTGACTGCCGCGGCAATAATTGTACTGATTAAACCGCAAATAATTGCTAACTTCATGGATTTTTTGGCAATTTCGCAGTTTGGCTTGCGAAGGATGAGGTAGGCTGAAATACCGGCAACAAAAAATGCTCCAACAATCACACAAGCATTAATTTGATGGCAAAAACGAAGCATCATGGAGGGGTTAAAGATTGCTGCCCAGAAATCAACAAGTTCTGCTTTGATAAGTTGAGCACCTGCAGGTAGAGACTCAACCCCTTCAGCTGCGCTTCGACGAATGATTTCACCACCGGGCATTTTTGCCACTAACTCATACCCTGCGGGAGTTTGTTGCCATGAATTGGCAACCAAAATCCAAAATGCTGAAATGGTAGCTCCAAGGGCAACCATAAAACTTGAAAACCAGTGTACGCCTTTTGATACCTTCCCTCGTCCAAAAAGGTAGAGTCCCAAAAAGCTAGACTCAAGAAAAAAAGCAAAAACTCCTTCTGCAGCAAGTGGGGCGCCAAAAATGTCTCCGACAAACTCCGAGTATCGTGACCAATTCATGCCAAACTGAAACTCCATCACAATACCCGTAGCGACTCCGAGAGCAAAAGTGAGAGCAAACATTTTCCCAAAATACTTTCCTATTGCTACATAGCGAGGGTCATTTCTTCTCCAACCCAACCATTCAACTTGAGTTAAGAACCAGCCCAAGCCAATACTGATAGGAGGAAATATAAAGTGGAAGCCAATTGAAAGGGCGAATTGCATTCTGGCTAGGGTGAGAGTATCTATGGAGTCCATGGATTTGATTAATATTTAAGGATGTTATATTGTTACTATTTTTGCTTGAGGCAGATAAGCACATCTTCTGCGCTAAGATTTTAAAGAAGATCCTGTTATAACAAGGCATGAAAGGGCACCTGTTGTAGCTCTAACTTCTGGATTTGCGCAGTTTTTATAATTGCTTTCGAGACAAACAGAAAAAAATGTTTGCTTTGATTTCGAAAGCTTATACTTAAGTCATGAAAACAACCGGACTTATCAATATCATTCCATCTGAGCTTCAAGAGCGTATTCAAACAGTACGTTATGAAGCGGGTGAACAGCTTATTCATCGAGGCAAGGCGACTCCATTTTATATCATTAAATCCGGTCACTGTAAGGTTTATGTGCTTAATAGTGAAGGGGGCGAGGTTCTCTTGGGCCACTTGGGGCCAGGGGATGCTGTGGGCGAGATGTCTAATCTCACTCAACGTAAGTCTAATGCTTATGTTGTCAGTGTGACTCAAATTGATCTTTTCGTGTTGAGTGAAGACCAGCTGGATGAACTCTTTGAGGAAGTGCCTACTTTTGGTCGAAAACTATTGAAGCAACTTTGCCTTAACCTCGAGCGGACGAATGCTAAGCTCACCTCAAAAGTAGATGAGTTGATAGAGCTAAACGCAAATCTGGAAACCATTGTTGGCGACCAAGTTGCCGACTTGAAAGAGCACCAGACGATTCTAGAAGAGCAGAATGGAGAAATGAAAAAAATAGTGGCTAGTCGTGATGAATTTATGAATATGGTGGTTCATGACTTACGATCTCCTATTAATAATGTCATAGGATTTTCTGAACTCTTAGTTGAAACTGGTTCAACGACACCTGAGAGTCGTAAAATGTTGGAGATTATCAGTAAAAATAGTAGCAATATGCTGGCTCTTATTAACGACCTTCTCGATTATTCGAAAATAGAAAGTGGCAAACTTGAACTTGAATGTGCTCCTTTGTCTCTGCTTGGTCATGTGGATCATATCATCTCTTCTAATCAAATTCTCTATGACGGCAAGGGAATATTCTTAAACTCAAATATTCCCGAAAACTTGCCTGTAGTTCAGGCTGATGAAAGGCGCTTGGCTGAAATTTTGAATAACCTTCTCAGTAATGCCTTGAAATTTTCGTCGAGAGGAAGTTCTGTTGAGCTTAGTGCGGAACTAAATGGTGAAATGGTTGAAATCTGTGTAAGAGACGAAGGGCAAGGCATAGCAGAGGCTGAAATTCCCAAGTTATTTGCCACCTTTCAGCAAATTAGCACCCAAGCTACAGAGGGAGAAAAAGGTACAGGTTTAGGGCTTGCCATTGTTCGAAAACTAGTCGAGCTGCACGGCGGAAAGGTTTGGGTTAATAGCACTCTAGGCAAAGGCTCAAATTTCTGCTTTACTTTACCTTGTGTCAGTAAGTAATACTTTCGAAATTCGTTTTTTGCTTTAGCTAGCGCACTCTTTCGACTCTTTCTATGTAAATATTCGCCCCTCCCTTAAGCTTTATTTTTTTGACAGCAAAACCTTAATGTGCTCACTGCATAGTGGGTATACCCATAAGTCCTTTTTGTTTGAGATTGCTTTTTTAGAAGAATTCCACTTTGTCCGACCGGTTGTCTGCCCTAGCTTGAGCCAGTTCGCAGTGAGATAACAATGTCCAGTATATTTCTCTGAATCGACAAAAGTCTCCATTAGCACAGGCTTGTACCCATAAGTGATATTCCAGTCTACGCGCAGTCGTTTCGAGATTTTCCCTAAAATATGAGAGGCAAGATTCT
>JADGBV010000201.1 GCA_015231345.1 Planctomycetota bacterium | reverse complement strand
ATCATGGCTTGGCGCTGCGGTGAAAAGCAATAGTTCTGCCATACATTTAGATGTGGCTGCTGATGGCGTACGTGAATTAAGCATAACGACTTCTGGGGTGGGCATAGGGACTGAGAGCCCTTCTGCGAATTTATATGTGGCAGGTAATATTTTGCTAACGGGTAATTTGCATACGGTCGATCTTGTGCTTGCAAATGCGAGTACACTTTCCAGTAGCTCAAACTTTGACCCCACCTTGGTGATTAATGAAAGTGGCGGCCTATACAACCTGCGCGTTGAGGGCGCTAGCAATACACAACTATTCTACACTGATGCGGCTAATGATCGTATTGGTATTGGTACGCTTTCACCTTCACAAAAGCTAGGCGTGGAAGGTAATGTCTTGGCCAGTGGTAATATTGCCGCGACTACAATTAGCGCAACGTCGAATCTGATAGTGCCTTACGGTACGGCAGCTGCTCCTGGGATCGCTTTCAAGAACGATACGGATGTGGGGCTTTACTTTGGCAGTACTTCAGGTAATTTGGAATTTTATACATCAGGAACCCGCAGAGTCTCTCTTGATACGGTCATTTCCTTAAATTCTGTTGACTTTAATGCGAAAGATTATGAAGATACGAATCAAATGGTGGGGGTTGGCGCAGCTGGAAATAATAATTATAATGGTGGTCGTTATAATACTGCTTTTGGATATCAAGCCCTCTATAACTATTCAACTAACGATTATAACACTGCTGTGGGTTATCAGAGCTTATTTTCGCTCAAAGGTGGTACAGCAAAGGGCCTTACGGCCGTGGGTTATAAAGCTCTTTATAGTAACCAGGGCACGGGACTTAGAAATACGGCTTTAGGGTACTGTGCTGGAACGAATATCACAACAGGTGATGATAACTCTGCACTTGGGTATTCTGCATTGGCTTATAATAGTACGGGTAGTTATAATTCTGCTATAGGCACTTACGCCTTAGAGAAAAATACCGGAAGCCGGAATACGGCATTTGGATCTGAAGCAGCTAGATACAATACTGCTGGCTACGATAATACAGCTTTAGGTGAAAAAGCTCTTCTCTATAATGAAACGGGTTATCATAATACGGCTGTAGGAACTGAGGCTTTGATGGGTAGCTCTGGGCAGTCTCACCATAGTAATACGGCAATAGGCTATCGCTCTGGCTATTCCATTACAACAGGCTCTAATAACACCTTTGCTGGCGATATGTCAGCTTATAAAATAACCTCCGGGTCTTTTAATGTGGCCATGGGCTCGCAAGCCTTATATAGTGCTACCACCAATAAGGGTTTAGTTGCTGTCGGCGCAAAAGCTCTTTATTCTAACCAAGCTGGAGGGGAGCAGAATACGGCTGTGGGTTATGCTGCGGGAGCTAATATTACAACGGGAGACAATAATACTATTTTTGGCTATATGGCTTTGGCTAAAAATCAAACAGGAAGTTTTAATTCAGCTATGGGCTCTTATGCCCTTTATAACAGTACAGGGGATCACAATACTGTTGTTGGGACGCGGGCCGCATATCATAATACGAGTGGTAATCAAAATACTGCCGTAGGCGGCAATGCTCTTTTCCATAATCAGACAGGGAATAACAATGTGGCTTACGGAACGGAAGCCTTGTATGGGGACAGCAATTCATCTCATTCCAATAATACAGCCTATGGTTATCGTGCTGGTTATTCCATCACAACGGGTGCTAATAATGTTTTTATTGGTTACCAGGCCGGTGATAATGTGACTTCCGGGTCACATAATATTATTATCGGCAATAACTGTGATGCTTTAAGTGCCACAAGTGATTATTATTTAAATATTGGCAATTTGATTTACGGAAATTTATCCACCCCTGCCATTGGCATTAACTCCGCCAATCCAACTTATACTCTAGAAGTGGGCGGAGATATGCTGATTACGGGCTCCTTGATTAATTCGGCGAGTGATATGAAGCTGGAAGGAGATATTGTCATTAATGAAGAGGGTTCTAGCGTGGACTTTCGAGTGGAGTCGGATACGAGGCCTTATGCTTTCTTCGTGCAGGGAAGCACGAACTATGTCGGCTTTGGCACCAGCACTCCCGATGCGACTCTTACGGTTATGGGCAATACTTTTATCAGTGACAATGTCTTTTCCGGCGGTAATATTCTGCCTTCGGCCAATAGTCTCTACAATATTGGCTCTGAAAGTCGTGCTTGGCGCGATGTGGTTTATCAGGTTGTAAATCTACTTTCCGATAAGAGACATAAAAGTGAAATAGAAGATATGAACGTTGGCTTAGCTGAAGTGCTAAAAACTGAGCCTAAAAGTTATCGTTATCGTCAAAATCATCAACAGGCCATGGGATTCATTGCTCAGGATTTGGCTAAGGTATTGCCACTGTGCGTGAATGTACCTGATACGCGTAACCGCTATTACTCTATTCGAAATGATGCTCTAATTCCTGTTGTCATTAAAGCGTATCAGGAGCATGTTCATGAGTCTGAGACTAGGCAAGGTGAGTTTTTCTCTCAAAGCAAGACTGAAGCTGCGAACCTGGAGAAGGGTTGGCTGGACCTAATCGACGATTAATCCTAGCATTCCTACTTGCGACTTTCTTCACCCCTCAGGGTCGTTGAATTAATCGGATACTTAGCGACTACTCAACTTGCGACTATCTTCTTCTTTTATTTTGATCAAGTGGTAATCAGTCAAAGAGAAAGAACCCTTCTGTGTGTGTGGCATATCAAATAAAATTTTAGTATCTGACTTGAAGGCTTTTTCAATTTGAAAGTCTAACTGATGCTTTTGCCAATGACTAGAAAGTTGTATTTTGGCGACTTTCACAATGGGCGTCCAGTTATCAAAAACCTTCACTGCGACCTCGAGTCCATTGCTTCCTCTGGTTTGAAAAGTAAAGCGGTAATGACCTGGCTCTAGTTTGCCCTGATTGAAAAAAGTATGGAAAATACTTGAGCCCCAGCCAAAATCTCCTTTAAGTGTCATGACTTTCCTGCCTGCTATACCATCGACTGGTCCATCATAGCTAAGTAGCTTCATGCAATCGCCTCTGGTATTTGCGCCCCAGTAGCGCCAGGGGTTGATTAGTTCATCGCCTTCGTTGCCTTGCCAGGCTTGCACAGGTGTGTTATCAGGCATGGAGCTGTCCTGAATCGCTAATCTATCTTCTGAAACCTTATAGGCAAGGCTTGGGTCAAATGCTGGTGAATCGAACTTCATGCTATGCTTTTGGTTACTAATCTGATTAACTCCAATGCCACCCATGGGCTGATAGCCGCCGCGAATATAGTTCTCAATGGCAAAACGAACGCTAGGCGTCATGCCTCCTTCGCGGTCTAAGATGGAAAGAGCTATAATATAGTTGCCCTTTGGAATGTCTTTGGGGAGTACGGCATGACCTTTAGAAGTCCATAGTTTGGCCGCTTTTTCGTAGCTAAAACTTTTACTATTCCATTTTTCACCAGGCAGCCAAGAACGGATATCGACTCCTTTTAGTTGTGCTGTCCATATGGGCTCCAAGGTCTCGCTTTTGAGGAGACTTACTGCCACGGGCCAGTTAAGGTAGAATGGCGCGCTGCCCGTATTTCTCACTTGAAGTTCAACTTCGAAATCATCACCTGGAATGATTTTCTTTGGGTAAGAAAAAGACTCTAAAAGAAAGCGGTAGCCAAATGCTTTTTGGACCTCTCCTGCACCCTTCAGAACATCGCTTTGATTCTGATCATAGCCATCAATCCAGCCTAAGTAGCTTGTATGGTATTTGCGAATTTTATCAATCATGTAGCGTCTGTAGGCTTTGTTGGTCATTGTTTCATTGGGGGATTCACCAAAGGTTTCTTTAGGTTTTGCTGAATCACGTGATTTTTGCCAGTTATACTCGACTTCACCTTCGATGGGTGCCGATTTCCATATGTCTGGGTATTGATTCATGGCCATCCAAGGGAATTGACCATTTGACTTATCTTTGGGCTCTCTGCCTATGTAGGCAAAAGTATCGTAGTAAATGCCAAAGCCAGCATCCATAAACTCAGGGTCGGTATGACGGACTAAAATGGGCTTATTCTTAAAAGCTTTTTTGAAAGCTGTGGTGAGTTTTTGACGTTGATCAAGAGTGGGTGAGGGCGTATGGTGTTCGCCCCATTTCCCAATGAGCCCCATTTGAATGGCATAAATGCGCGGGTCATTATCCCATGCTTTGCCCATTTTTTCAATTAAAGCCAAGAGTCGTTCTTGAAATTGCTCACTGTCATAATCAAAGCGGTGCATGTCTTTAGGCCAGTGCTGATTGGGGTTACCTTTGTGAGTCAGGTCATCGTTCCAATCCAAAAAAACCCTAGGCACCATTTTTACGTTAGTATTACGGTATTTTTTCATCCATTCATTTGTTTTGTAAATAATTCTATCGACGCTATCGCCTGCATGTCTTTCAATTTCGTGCCAGCCGACATATTTTCTGACCAATAATCCATAACCACCCTTTTTATGGGTGCGGAAGCCTTTGAGGGGATTGTTGATGGCTCCCTTGAATTCTTTGGGTTGGAGTGTGATGAAATCTTCTTGTTTCTTTGGGCTCTTTTGCTGTGAAGCTTCAGCAGCGAGGCCAATGCTTTCTGAAGTCGATGAGTCTTGATAACTTGCTGCGACTTCTGTTTTATAAATAAATTGGTAAATACAGAATCCTCCTACGAGAAGGAGGAGGAATAAAAAAGAACTGAGCATGCCAGAAGAACGAGAGACAGGAGCTGCTCTTTTCTTGCGTGATTTTTTAGTCGAAGGCTGCAGTTTCTTTGTGGCAGCATTTTGTTGATGCTGCGCAGTTTTTCTATTCGTTTGCTGAGGTATTTGGACCAGGAATTTAAGTTGGCAGGCTTTGCAGCTCACTGATCTTCCAATTAATTCACTTTTGACGATATACCTTTTTGTACATTGGGGACAAAAAATTTTGAGAGTTTGAGTCATGATTCGTCCTTAGAATTTGATTGCCAGTTTATTTGTTGTTGAAAGTCAGTGGTTTACTGAAATTCAGAGAAGTGTTGTAGGTAGTATTACTTTGTGGGTGATATCTTTCAATCGCAGGTCCTCTTTAGAGTCTATACGTAAATAATTCTAAGACTGGACGAAAATTCCAAGCTTTTTCCCATATATGGAATTTCGCAGAATAGTCACAACCTCTTGCTGATATCGGCAGCTTTTATCGAAGGCGAAAAACTCGGTTCTTGAGTAATACTTCTGGCAAAATACTAATAACTTAGAAAGCTAGCAATACTTTACTTGATTTCTGCAAATGCATTAAAGAATGAGCGGTTCAAGGTCGATATTTTCTATGTTTTAACAGAATTAGTGTAAATTATGACGCGAGTTGCTAGTAACGTATTCTTTGAAGGAATGGTCCGAAATATTCAGGACAGCTTCAAAGAGTTAACAAAGCTGCAAACTCAGTTGCAGACCATGCAGACCATGGAGAGGCCTTCTGACGATCCGGTCACTGCAAATCAGGCGATTATTCTTGAACGCAACCTTCGTGAGGTACAGCAGTACCAAGAAAATGTTGACACTGGATATGATTTTCTGACCTATTCGGATCAGATTTTATCGACCCTCCAAGCTCCTATCAATCAGGCCATTGAAAAAGCGCAGCAGGGTTTGAATGCTGAAATGGACGATACGGCTCGTTCAGCTATCTCCAATGAAGTGCAATCTGTTTTAAATACCATCATATCCATAGGAAATAGTACATTAGGCGATAAAAGTATTTTTGGAGGCTATAACTATATTGGCGAGCCATTTCAAATGCTAGGCAACGATGTCTTGTTTACGGGTGATAACCAAGAATTTAGCGTTAATATTTTTGGAACAGAGTACCTTCAGGCGAATATTACTGCAGAGCAAGCTTTTGGAGCGAGAGCCAATATCCTTGATTCTGAAAGGGATTTAGACCCTTTTCTGCCTCCCTTGGATTTAGATTTGGGCGTGAGGATTGATGAAGATAATACTGTTAACACCACCAGATTACATGTCACAGGCCGCATTGCTGCCCTGAATGCCTTTGAAAAAGCTGGTTACGCTAAAGCTTCAGGAGAATACGGCTTGCTTTCTACAGCTCTAGGAACTTATGATGCGGCAAATTTTACCGATATTGGTACCTATAAAGATTTTGTTCGCGATGAGGCTAGTATCGCTCTCGGAGCAACAGCCGGAACCATAACTTACGACCTCACTTCTGTGGTTCTCGATACGGTTCAAGCAGCTGAAAGTGAATATAGAGATACCTCCAACCAGATTGTTTTAAAAGAAGGCAGTGATCTCGATGCTGCTACTTTAGCAGTGACCTTGGATGAAAATAAATCTGGTAGCGTAAGCAAAGTGATTGATGCCATTAATGCTGCTGTTTACCAGGCTGCAGGTGCTGCCAATGCCAATGTGGAAATCAATGCAAGAAATGCAACTATCCGAGCTTTTAATGACGCCGGTGCTTCTGCAGCTGACTCCACAGCTTTTGCCACGGCCATAGACACCATAACAGTAGATGCTACAACCACATCCATAAGCTACCGCGAAGATGTGCTGACTGAAGCCTTAGGTGTTTTTGCTGCAGCTGATTATAATTCTCTTACAGCAGATGAGCAAACTCAAACAGATCGAGCCTTAGAAGCAGCTCGTAATACTTTTTCTGAAGTGGAGTTTTCAGCCTCACTCACTCGTAGTGGCTTATCCGTTTTCCATACCACAGGCACTCGAGTCAGTTTGGACACTGGGGCTTCAACTCAAGCTGTAGTCAACGATCTGGAAATGGGCAGTGAAAATAATGAAGTGCTTTATACGAATATTCAGGATGCAACTCAACTTACAGCCGACCGCATTTTAACTTTTTATACTTCAACTAACGAATTCCTCAATGTGAATCTATTTGAGGGTGATACAGCTACGGAAATCGCTAAAAGAGTGAATAGAGCCGTCAATGAAAGTGGCGTCCCAGAAGAACTTCGCCAGATTGTGGCCTCTACGGATAGTTCAACGGGCACAGAGAAACTCAAGTTTAATTCCAAAAGCTTCTTCACTGCAGACTTTAACGATGCCACTGAAACGGATTATGCCAATT
>JADGBV010000200.1 GCA_015231345.1 Planctomycetota bacterium | reverse complement strand
ACGGTTAAAGTTGGCAAAGGAAGTGAATCAGATGTACTGTCTACGCTGAAAGATGGCTCGCGTAAAACTGCTTTTGCTTTCCCATATCAATTTCTTAGTGAACAAGCTCAAGAGATTTATTACCCCTATGAAGAAGGCATACTTTATTATACTCATGAAGTGGACCCTGTTCAAGACACCTTACGGTGGAGGCAAGAACACCTCACTCGAGCTCTTAGCATGCCTTGGTGGGGTGTCGGTGATGGTAAGAATGGAGTCATGACATTGATTGAAACTCCCTATGATGTCGATACTGTCATGTGCCGGTTTAATACACCGAAAGGGTTTCGGGCTTTACCTTTCCAGAAATGGCTACCGGAAAAAGGCAAAGTAGGCTATGAAAGAAAAGTGACTTACCATTTTGTGAAGGAAGGTGGGTATAATACGATGGCAAAATACTTTCGTGAAAATGAGAAGAAAGAAGGACGCTTTAAATCATGGAAGGAAAAAATAAAGGATAATCCGGAAGTTCAAAAATTATTAGGCGCTCCAAATATTTGGATCCGCTGGAGTACCCCTAAGCATATGATTGGCCTTATCAATCTGCTTGCCTCAGAAGGAATAAAGGCTGGACTTGTAGCATGTGATGGCCCTACTGATGGACTTAAAGATGCTAATTGGAGAATGGAGAAATCATTGCTCGATACAATCAAAAAGCATGGTTGGTTATATGGGAAATATCATTTGGCTGGTTGGATACGCAACTTTTATTTTGATACCTGGCCTGACATGGTTAATCGATGTGTCACTCAGGAGAATGGCAAGAAATATTTTCATAAAGACAACTGGCATAAAGATAAAGAAAACCCTGGCCATTACTATACTTGTCCCAAAACCTTCAATAAACACATTATGCCCTTTGCTCGCCCAGAATTAAAAAACGGAGCTGGCTATTTTTTTATAGATACCTCATGTACAGCAGAAACACTCCAATGGGAATGCTGGGATGGTGATCATCCTTACGAACGAAAAGATGCCCCAGAATATATAAACCGTGGTTGTAGAGAGATGAATGACTTGGGACTTGTGATTGGTTCAGAAAGAGGTAAATGGTGTCACACGACAGATGTACATGTTTTTGAAGGTATGGAGAGCTTCCTTCAGTATGTTTACCCATTTTATGGTTCGGGCAATAAAGGGCATTGGGTTGGCCCCTACATGAAGGATGCACCAGGGTTTAAGGATGCTTATGTGGGGTTTGAGATTAACCAAGCCCGCAGGCTACCTCTCTTTCAGCTAGTCTATCATGATTCCGTTTATTGCACACGTAGGTGGAATTGCTCCCCGGAAAGATGGAAAGAAAAGTGGGATTACTACGACTTGCAATGCATCATATATGGCATTTCACAACTTTACTATTTTGAGTCAGGCAAGCATTTAGCGAATCTTCCGGGGCAGCCGAATTGGGATCCAAAAAATATTGAATCAATGAAAAAAATCCATAATTGGCATAAACAGGTTGGTTTTAGTGAAATGCTCAGTCATAAAATATTAACTTCAGATCGTTTAGTACAAGAAAGTCGCTTTGCTAACGGCAAAGGTGTTATTGCGAACTTTTCTGATAAGTCCTGGAAGTCTCCAAATAGCCGAAGGGTAGAGCCTATGAATTATATAACCTTTTCTTTTTAAATACTACAATATGAGATACAGTGAGGATAAGATAATGATGAAAAAAGTAATAAAATGTTTGATCGTTTGGATAGGGGTTAGCATAGCTTTTTTTGCTGCAAATGGAGCGGCAAAGCGGCCCAATGTATTGTTTATATCAGTTGATGACTTGAACGATTGGGTGGGGTGCATTGGTGGCAATCCACAGGCAAAAACACCGAATTTAGATAAGTTTAATTCTGAAGGCGGGATGGTCATGTATGATGCTCATTGCGCTGCTCCTTTATGCGGTCCTTCGAGAGGGGCTTTGCTGACAGGGCGGTACCCTCATAAGACAGGTATTTATCAGAATCAAGATCACCTACCTACCATTGTTAAGAAGAAGAACTTAATTACACTGCCTGAATACTTTAGTCAACATGGCTATCATACCATATCTCGTGGCAAAATATTTCACCCTCAATCTCCAATTCCTAAAGATAATAAATGGAATTTTGGAAAATGGGCTTTTGATGAATGGGCAGGTCGTCCCTCTAGTGTAGCTCCAATAGGCTCCAAACGACCAGTGAATGGTCTGCCAAATTTACCTAATGAAAAGAAAAGCTATCACTCTAAAGCTTTTGATTGGGGGCCTACAAAAGGAAATGACGAAACCAAGATGCGAGATCATGTCACGGCAAGCTGGGGGGCAAAGCAACTAGAAAAAAGAGACTTTGATAAGCCCTTTTTTATGGCCATTGGTATCTCTCAGCCCCATCTACCCTGGCACCTTCCTCAAAAATATTTTGATATGCACCCACTTGAGGATATCGTACTCCCCAAAACACTTAAAGGGGATCTAAAAGATATTAAAGACAAAAAGGGAAAATTCCTCAAGCCAGACCCTACTTGGCAGCGCGTAGAGAACGCTGGCCGTCATAAGGAGGCAGTCCAGGCTTACCTGGCCGCAGTGAGCTTTGCCGATGAATGTGTTGGTTTACTGCTTGACTCACTTGCACAGAGCAAATACGCCGACAATACAATCGTTGTTATATGGGGAGACCATGGTTGGCATTTAGGTGAAAAGCTAAAATATGGCAAAGCCACCCTCTGGCAGGAGTCCTGCCGCACAACTCTAATGGTAAAGGTTCCAGGCCTAACCCCTAATAACAAGAAATGCATGGGCGTTGTGAATCTTATCGATTTGTACCCTACATTACTTGACTTATGTGGCTTGCCAAAGAACTCCAATAACGATGGTCGTAGTTTAGTGAAATTACTGAAATCTCCAGATATGACATGGAACGAACCTACGTTAACTGACTTTTATCATTTTGGCGCCCACCGTATCTATGATGGACGCTATAGCTATATTGTCTTTGAGGGTAAAGGCACTGAGGAACTCTACGATCATAAAAAGGATCCAATGGAGTGGAAAAACCTCGTTGCTCATCCAGAATATGCACAGATTTATAAACGCTTGAAAGCATTGGTGCCAACTGAACGAGAACCCGATTCCAGAAAGAATAAATAGTTCTCCTCCCTGTGTCATCCACAGGATGACACAGGCTTGATTTAGATGTTTCCGCCCTTCCAAAGGTGGGAGCATTTTTTTTGTGCCTCATTCAGGAACCAATAGGCTGTTTCGGGAGACGTCGACCTACCCCCTGGATTATGATTGATTAATGAAGAACGAGCGTAGCAGGGAAGGGTATCTTGATCAGTTGCTATGTTTGAGCGTGAGCTTGTATCATGATTCTCCACTTACATATAGTATTTGCTGGTTGTTGCAAGGCGTCGAATGACAGCAACTACTTGAAGCGTGATCGATATAGTTCTTTAGCTTGAGAAGTTGCTTGCTATGAGATGTAGATGAATCCGCTTTCAACAACGGGATAGCTTTCTGTGAAATATACTGCGAAATTTAGGTTTATTCTCAACAGGGTATGCCCTTATTGCTCCATGCCCCATTCCCAAAGTCCTATGAGGACTTTTGGGACAGCTTGCGAGTGATATAAATGCCGATATTCATGATTGTAAAGCAAACAAATAAAATGCCAAAGACACTGTGCCATTTGAGAAGCTCTATTTGATCTCCTGTCCCAACTAATGGAAACATACTGATTAAAGTCGTTAAAGCCAGAGGGATACTTAATATGAGAGTGCTCCAAAAGCATATATTCGTCCATGACATATGAAGAGTCAGGTCATGCTCTTTAGCACAAGTGATCCCTAAATAGCTAATGCTTAATAAGAAAGGTAATATAGAAATCATATGAATCATGAGAATCGGCCCATGCATGGACTGTCCAAATAGTAATGGGCCAAACCCGCTAGAAGCAAGTAAAGTAATGCTGATGAGAGCCACTTCATGGGCTAATGATTTTAAAGAAAATACTAGGCGAAGAATACTAGGTAGTTGATTCATGTTTTTAACATCGTCTTTCTTTGCAAAGCCCCCTCTAATAAATCCATCCATGATCCTCAAAAGAAACCAGATTATGACCAGGAGAATAAGTGCTATGGTGGCAACGATCCCAGCTTTAAATAATGGCCGAAAAGCAAAAGTGAAGGCGAAAATATTGAGATAATTATCGTCAATGCCACTGAGCTCAGCCATGGGTATTTGAGTGTTTGTACTGCTAAGTAATCCATTTACAAGAGTGCTTCCATTAATTAAGGGGGCTTCTTCACTATGACAATCCTGACAACCATGAATTCCCAAAGATTGCTGCTTGGGTCTTACGTTGTGGGCTAATGGCCAGGTGTAAGGCTGAGCGGCTTCATGTTCTTCGCTAAGGACTTGGTTCTCTTCTAAACGATAAATATTTCCTCCACCTACATATACGGCAGAGCTTCCAATCGTTAAGGTTCCTTCAATCTCATGGAGTACTTTCTGAACTTTTTGTAAGTCGATTTCTGGCCAAGATGGGCCTTTTAAATCGTTAGGTCTAGGCAAAAGATTCCGAGCAATAGATTTTACTTTATCTGGGGATAAAGGCATAATTTTAGTTCCTGTTATGGTGCCCCAGTAGGCTGGCCACATAAGTCTATGAGGTGTTAATTTTCCATCATGACCGGGAAGAAAAACTGGGTGCTGAATATAAGGAAGGCGATCATTATTTGGAATTCCTCCATGAGTGCCCATTGCGTGACTGCGTGATGTTTTGCTCATGAGGGTTTGTGGCTTTGGCCAGGGACCACTATGGCATGCTGTGCAGCTTAATTTATCAAAATGAACAGGCGGGATTCCTTTGTGTAGAGCTTTGGGTGCATTGAATTGCCCGGCTAAAGGTCGGCCTTTTGTATCGTCAGGACTATGGCAGCCTTTGCAACTAGAGCGTGCTGCATTGAGACTTTTGCTGTGAGCCTCTTCTCCCTCGTAGCCACGATGGATCTTATGATCCAATCCATGACTATGACAAGAAGAACAACTCATGCCCGCACTCATATGAATGTCTTGATGGTTATCCATGGGGTCTTCGGATATGGCCTGTGTTGAATGACAATAATAGCACCTCTCGTTATCAACTTTACGATTGATTTTAAGAAACACTTTATCGTCTGCAAAGAAACGATTTTCGTCATAAATGACTTTTGGCCCTCTTCTGGCATTATCACCAAGTTTGAAAGATGACTTCAATCTAGCGGATGAACCTTCTACGTATCCGAAAGAAGCTGTCGAAGTAGGGGACCATCGATAGTTTTGCCTGAGAGTTTGTTCTGCAGCCATACTTTGATCGTGAATGAGTTCGCTGCTGTGACAACTGAGGCAATCTATTTCATATTCTCCAGAAGGGCCCCAGCGATCACCTTTTGAAGAAATTGTATTGTCGCTTAATGATCCTAATCCGCCACCGGTCATATGTCGACCAAATTGGCGTATAAAATTCCAGTCAGAGATTCCAAGGTCTGCAGGTTGAAAAGTTCCTGGCCAGTGATTGAGTGAGAGTGGAATTTGTGTAGCAGTCGGTATGTCGACATATATCCAAGGCTCTCCGCGGCGTCCTGTGTTTTTTTTCGAATGATTAAAATGCCAACCTGAACTGATTTCCTCCACATTGTGGCAATGCCCACAGGTTTGTTTGGGCGAATAGGGTTGATCATAATTGCTGCTCGGCTTAATTTGCTCTCCTTTTTCATTATAGAGATTTATATGATGGATTCTCCCTGACAGGGATCCGTCGTGAATATCAGCTACACGAGTGTTATCTTTGCCGGAAGCTTGACCTGATAATATGAGAATATGACATATAACGATCAGGACGTTTGTGACCTTCAAATAAGACAGATTGCGCATCTGAGATATTATGCCCAGTTATTTGGGAAGATTAAGCGCAATTCGAAAACCAACAATATCCATTTCAGGTAGCCACCAACGACTCTTTGGGATTTGTGGGTCACCGAAACGCCACCAATCTTCTTCAAAGTTACGACTTGCACAGCGTATTTCTTCTTCTAAACCATCATATGCTCCTCCACGAACAACATGCACAGTACCCTCTATTGGTCCTTGTGGATTGGCTATGGGTTTGCTGATATCAATTTTGGAATAGGCTTCGGGGTCATAGAAGTCGTAGACCCATTCGTTTACATTTCCTAGCATATCATGTAGTCCCCAGGCATTAGGGATCTTCTTTCCTACAGCATGAGTTTCGTCATTCGAATTATTATCGAACCATGCATATTTTTCTAGTTCTTCAATGCTATTTGTAACGCCATAGACGGAATCAGATCCTGCACGGCAAGCATATTCCCATTGTGCTTCTGTGGGTAGACAGTAGCCCTTACCTGTTTTCTTTGATAGCCAGTGGCAGAATTGCATAGCATTTTTCCATGTCATGCCTATTGCAGGGTTCTTTTCGCTGTATCCCATTGACATGTCGCCGTATACTGGAGTGGCTCCAGAAACACCGTCAACTTCTTGTTTGCCTGCAACTTTGGTGGATTTTTTATTAGAGACAGTTTCTTCGTAATAGGCTTTAAATAGTTCCAGTGTCGTTTCTGTCGTGCAGAGATAATATGAATCTAGTTGAACCTCGAATTGAGGTCCTTCATGATCTGCTCGATTCTCTTCTTTATTATTACTGCCCATCTGAAATGAGCCTGAAGGGATCAAAACCATATCGAAACTTATTTCTTTGCCATTTTTATCTGTAATAGTCTCTGTGTATTTTTTGTTCTTTATATCAATGGTAACCTTTGTGAGGTTTTTGTTCGTTGAGTCGGCTGAAGCATTAAATGCCAATACAGCCGAGAATAGAAATATCAGCAATAATGTTTCTCTTATTTTGTTTATGTATCTCATTGTGTCTCTCCTATAATTACTACTCACTGATGGCTGTCCTTTTACAGGGTCCATTTTTGCTAATGCATAAATGGACCCTATATTATTATTCTGCGTTAATATTAGTGATATGACCATTTTGCCACTGAATTCACATATGACGACGGCGTGCAATTATTTGCACAGGACCGTCAAATTGACGGCT
>JADGBV010000001.1 GCA_015231345.1 Planctomycetota bacterium | reverse complement strand
TATTCAGCAGGAAGTCACCTTGACCATGAGAGGCATCGGTCCATTTGGAGAATACGTCGTTTCCCTGAATCTTGGCAAAGGCTCTCTTCAGAGCCTCTTCATATCTAAGTGGTTCATAGGCCAGAACATCATTTTGGGATGTCTTTTGTGTCACAGCATCATGCACCAAGCTCATGACCAATGACTGAGAAAGAGAAAAAGGGACTGCAGTTACCAAAGTCAGCCAGAAGGA
The DNA here is from genome assembly GCA_015231345.1 of Planctomycetota bacterium. GTDB lineage: Bacteria > Planctomycetota > JADGBV01 > JADGBV01 > JADGBV01 > JADGBV01. The sequence goes on along the minus strand of JADGBV010000001.1, from coordinate 39,088 downwards.
TGACAGCCGGGGCGTGAGAACAGGCACTGTGACAATCAAACGTTTCAAGCCCCTCACTCGGGCAAGTTCGAGAAGCATCTCCCTGTATGTAAGTACATCAGGGCCTCCAATTTCTACCGTTCTATCTAGAAGCTCAGAATTCCCTGCGCATTCAACGAGATAATGAATGCAATCATAAACAGCTATGGGCTGACAACGAGAATGCAGCCATTTCGGCGCAATCATAACTGGTAATTTTTCCACCAGGTCACGCATTATCTCAAAGGAAGCACTTCCCGAGCCGATAATAATCGCAGCACGTATTACCGTAAGAGGCCTACCAGACGAACGCAATTCCCCCTCCACCATATAGCGTGACTTCATATGTGAACTCAGTTCCCCTTCGGGAACAATTCCTCCCAGATAAACAATCTGACCAAGCTCCATGGCCTTAAATTGCAGGGCGCAGTGCCGAGCTACTTGTGACTCAATTCCTGCCAGATCCTTTTGGGGGCTGGACATGGAATGGATGAGATAATAAGCAACATCGATGGTTTTGGGGATCAATGAGGAAAAGTTTGTGCTTCCCGCATCTCCTTCGATTATCAGCAGCTCACCACTATTTGGTGTGGCAAGTGGCCGTATTGGGGTTTTGCGCACTAAAGCGTAGACGCAGTGACCTCTCTAAAGCAATGCGTATATTAGTCTCCTGCCAATATAGCCATTGGCACCAGTAACCAGGATATTCATGGTTGACTCATGAGGTGTGATAAATAACTTCCATTATGTCGAGTTAGGCTCAGCACCAGTTCTCTATTCACAATACTCATCGATTGACTTACCGAAGCAATGGCCGTACTTAGTTTAGCACGGCTTTATAATGCTCAATTTCGGCAGCGACATAAGACTCTAAGGAGCAATTATCTTTAATATACTGACGAGCATTTTCTGCCATATTCTCTCTTGAATCCTCATCACCAAGCAGAGTCTTGAGTTTCTCCCTGAAGTCCTCAGTATTATTTTTGGCAAAAATCAAACCATTCTTTTCATGCTCAACAATATCTGTGATGCCCTGTATATCAACACCCAAGATGGCTCTTTGACACGCCATGGCTTCTAGCATTGTTTTAGGCATGCCTTCGTAGTGAGAAGCGATGACATATACAGGGTAATCACTATACACTTCCGGCAGCTGATCATTAGGTCTAGTCGGTAAGAAATTCACATCTAAATGATGAGTTTCCACATATTCTTTTAGGCTTCCGGCTTCTTCGCCTTGGCCAAGAATATCTAAGCCGCAAATGCCTTTACAGCCATCAATGATAAAAGGGATATTCTTCACTCCCGTAAGACGGCCGACAAATAATATACGTTTAGCCTTCGCGACTGGATGCATGGGCTTGAATAGTTGGCAGTCTATCCAATTGAGGTGTAAGTGGATTTTATTATTGGGGATAGCCATATTCTCCACAAGATACTCTTTATCCCTTTTGGAACTCACTAGGATACGTTTTGCTCCATTATAGAGACTTAAGCTCAGTATAGAGAGAATTTTTCGATAAAGCCACGACCGATCTTCGTGTTCGGCATAGCGATTAGGCTCATAGCCACTCCGAGCCAATAAAGGAGTATCATTAAGGTTACTTGCCATACGAGCAACCCAACCACCCCAGGTTTGATTAGTTTTAATTAAATCAATGTCCAATAATTCCTTTTTAAAAAGCAAGGGCAATAAAGGCGATATGAGGTATTGAAATATTTTCAGGTTTTTGAAAGGCACAGTCGCATGAATAGGCACCACTTTTAAAGAAGGGATCATTTGCTCATAGCGCAAATCACTCTTATCCCCATAGCTGAAAAAAGTAAATTCGATATTATGAAGTGAGAGGCGCTTATAAAGCTCCACTTCTCTTTCCAAAAGTCCCTTTTCATCCCATTCACTTAAAGAGACACCATGAGTGAAAAACAAAGCGACTTTAATTTTAGGTTCTGGGCTCAATTTTTTAAAACGGCTCTTCGGTTGATTCTACTTTTTTGTTTTTTTAAGGGCATAGGGGACGTAGGCATAAGCCATGCCAGAAAGCAAACCGATGCCGTGGGCCCAATTGGCCACATCCAAATCAGGAATAATGCCCAACATACATACAACTAGCCAGATTAACATGAACGTAACGGTCCCTGGGTCAATGCCTAATCTTTCATGAGGCTGATACTTCATTTTCATCCAAAGGTAACCTAAAAGACCATAGACAACGCCAGACATGCCTAGAAAGTTAGGGCCTGTCATCAGGTACTGAGCGCAATTAGATAGGCCAGAGGAAAATAAGACAAGAATCAGAAAAAACGTCATACCCTTGCGACCTTCTATTATGGTGCCTAGGCTATGTAACCACATCATATTAAAGAGGATGTGCATAATTGAGCCGTGAAGAAGCATAGGTGTAAATAATCGCCAAATCTCGCCACTCATCACATTGCCAAAGAAAGGCGAATGAATAAATACATCGTTAATGAAAAAGTACCGGAGTATTGGGTGGAAGTATAGTGGAACTTCACTGAAATGACTAATCACATAAAGCACCACACAAATCCCTATAAGCACGCGAGTGGCCTTAGGCTGATGCGCATTCATATTTATGTGGCGGGCATCCTGATAAAGGCCCCGGCTTTTCTCATTGTCTTTTTGCTGCTGCTTACGAATTTTCTGTGCAATTTCACGAGCTTTCACAAAGCGATCATCTGCAGGGTTTGTTTGAAAATGAATCAGCTCACCTTGCGCCTGGGCAAGTAGATCCTCATCATGTACCCAAATCTCCCAGCTACCATCGGCCTGATCAACTTGATTATCTATGCTTAGGCTGATGAGGTGATCGCCGAAAAGTCGAGCTTCGTCTTCTTGAGAGAATGTGGAAAGGAGTTTCATTTGTCTGGGAGAATCTTAAACTCTCCTCAGATTTCGCGAACCCCTCAAAACGAAGATTGCAAGAGTCCTCTTATGAATATAAAGATGAAAGCTTGAGTCGTAGAGGAAAAACCATTTAGCCCATGAACTCCACTCCCAGAGTGAGTCTTATTATGGCCGTTTATAACGGCGAAAAACACCTTGAGGCGTCAATTGATAGCCTTTTGGGGCAAAGCTATGGAGATTTCGAAGTTATTATAGTGAACGACGGCTCACATGATAAGACGCCCGAAATTCTTAAAAAATACCTTCAGCAAGACAAACGTATTATCATTATCCATAACGAAAATAATCTGGGATTAACCCCCTCACTTACTAAAGCAACGGCACAGGCCAAAGGGGAATACTTAGCAAGGCTAGATTGTGGCGACCTTGCACATGAAACTCGCCTAGAAAAACAAATTCGCATACTCGATAAAAACCCAGAGTGCGTTATGTGCGCCACTCAAGTGCATAAGATAGATCACCAGAACCAAATCATTCGCACTCAAAAAGCCTATATGAAAAAGTCTTTCTCCAAAGAAATATTACTTTTCGCCAACCCTTTTGTTCACAGCACTGTTGTTATGCGCAAAGAAGCTTACCTAAAAGCTGGCGGCTATGATGACTATTTTCAATGCTCCCAAGACCATAATCTCTGGACAAGGTTAATTTTCACAGGTTCTTTTCAGCTTATCGATGAAGTCTTAGTTGATTCCCGGCAAGACACTGATGGCATCAGCTTTAAAAAAGCCCACAAACAAACGGAATTTGCCGCCATTAGCTCCACACGTTTACTTGAACAGCTCGATTCCAAAGCAACAAACAAAAGGAGCTTTGAATTTGGCCCGGCAAAATTCAAAGGAGAAAATGCCCAATACCACACTTTTTTTAAAGCATTCTTCGCCCTCATCATGAGTCCAGCCCACTTAGAAGCCACGCGAATAAGTATGATTCGCCCCTTGGTCTCTAGTCATCTACTTCGCAAATCATTCTGGTATTGCAGTTGGGAAGTCCTGCTCAAGACCAGCGCCTTTCTCTTATTGGGCTCGCATCTTTATCAAAAATTATTTACAGTCTACAGCTCAAAAAGGTACGGAGCTTAAGGTAGGGCAAAGGCCGTCCTCAATACTTATCCTGCTTTCAGTGTTGAGCTAGGAGAAAGTCAAATAACATAACCTTGAATCTGCTTATCGGTACAATATGTCTTTCGAAATCAATAAATTGCTGAATTTTCTTATCGACAGTGAAGGTTCGGATATGATTTTGACTGTTGGAGCTCCACCCACCATCCGAATTGACGGTGAAATGAAGAATGCCTCTAAAACAGCACTCACAGAAGAAGATACAACCATGCTCATGGAGAGTATTACTCCCCAGAGAAATCAGAAAGAGTTAAAGGAGTGCGGGTCAACTGACTTTGCGGTCTTTTTTGAAGACAGAGCCACCTTCCGCATGAGCGCCTTTAGGCAACAGAATAAAATCGCCATGGTCATGCGCCTTATCCCGCGAGCCATTATGTCTATTGAGAAACTAGGCTTGCCTGGCTCAGTATTCAAGCAAGCCATGAGGCCTCGAGGTCTCTTTTTAGTCACGGGCCCCACGGGTTCCGGTAAAACGACAACACTTGCCACTATTATTGATCATATCAATTCTACTTCGTCAAAGCATATTATCACCATTGAAGACCCCATCGAATTTCGCCACGAACATAAACGCTCCATTGTCACCCAAAGGGAGGTCGGAATTGACGTTCCGGAATTCTCTGAAGCACTGAGGCGAGCTCTACGCCAAGACCCCGATGTGATTCTCATTGGAGAAATGCGTGACCTGGAAACCATCAGTATTGCCCTCACAGCAGCGGAAACAGGCCATTTAGTTTTGGGGACCTTACACACCAACAGTGCCTACGACACCATCACTCGGATTGTTGATGCTTTTCCCACAAATCAGCAGGAACTCGTGCGCATTCAGCTGTCGAATACCTTAAATATGGTGGTGTGTCAGACTTTATGTAAAAAAATTGGTGGCGGCAGGGTGCCTGCATATGAGTTAATGAAAGTCAATTCTGGGATTCGGAATCAAATTCGCGAGAATAAAATACAGCAAATTCCATCGTCCATTCAAATTAGTCGCTCCGAAGGGAATATCCTCATGGATGATCACCTCGTTGAGCTTTATTATAAAGGCTTAATCACACCAGAAGATGTACTGGCAAGAGCTAATAATGTCCCGGAAGTCACAAAGCGCATTTATGAACAAGAAGGACAATAGTTCCCGCTTTTCTACGCTCTAACTGAATAATTTCAATAGATCATTTCTGTTTTAAGGGGGAATCGCATACTCCTGGCACATCCCTAAAATAAAAGATCTTGACTTTGTCGTGATCTAAAATAATACTTACCCCTTATCAGAGTCTGGCTATAAATAGCCCTATTGGAGATTCCAGCATGCCAAAAAGTTTGTCTTTTATCACAACTAGCAAAAAGAAATTACTCAATGAGATAAACGAAGCGGGAGAGCTTGTTCGACAAATTTACGAAGGCCAATATGAAAATATCGATTTAGATCAAAACTCCTCTGAGTTTATGAACCTCATAGGCAAACTGCATAATCGCCTTGGTAAAATGCTCAGTGAATCTCATTTGAATGCCTCCCATTTAGCTAGCTGCTCCAAGGAGCTCAATCAGCATGCAGGCAGTTTATACAACTCAGCGCAAAGCATTTCAGGAAACATGGGCACCATTAGCCAGTTAAGTGACGAAATGGAAATGGCAGTGGCATCCATTGCCTCAGCATCAGAAGAACTGAATGTTAATATGAATAACGTCGCCAAAGAAGCTGATGAAACAACAAAAAATGTCGTGGAAGTTAACGATGCCTCACAGGGATTAACTCAAACCATCAGCACAATTGCAAATAGCTCCGAAGAAGCAAGGCGTATGGTTGAAGAAGCATCGGAAAACTCTCAAAGTGCCTCCGAACGTGTAAGTGAGCTAGGCCAGTCAGCCAAAGATATCAATGCTGTTATTGAAGTGATCAGTAAAATATCAGAACAAACTCAGCTCCTAGCCTTAAATGCCAAAATAGAGGCTGCGGGTGCAGGAGCTGCAGGCAAGGGCTTTGCTGTTGTAGCTGACGAAGTAAAAGAATTAGCCGTTCAAACTAGTGATATCACAGCTGGAATAGCAGAAAAAATTAATGCCATTCAAAAAGCCATTCAATTGACAGTTAAAGATATTGGCCAAATCAATAAAGCATTTCTCGAAGTCAACACCACAGTAACAGATATTGCCGCTGCGGTCAAACAGCAATCTGTCAGCGCCAATGATATTTCAGGAAAAATACAAAATAGTTCGCAACGTTTAGAAGATGTCAACGAGAATGTTTCTCAGGCTTGCTCTGCTATTTCAGAAATTGCTACAAATATTCAAGGCGCAGAGGACCTTGTCAAAAAAACAACTGAGCAGATGCATGCAGCCAATAGCGATTGTGTCAGCATGAGAGATGAAAGTTCAAAGGTTTACGCTTCTGCCATCGAATGTGACAGTGTTAGTGCAGATCTTCTGATGCCTTTAAGTCAGTTAGAATTCAAAGGCGTAGATCACTCTGATGGAGAACGCTTTTTCATGAAATTCTCTGACATCTTTGATGTCCAGGTGCCAGAATGCAATGACCAGCATATTAAGATAATTTACTATATCAACCAAATCCATCATCTGGTCAAAAAATCAGCGGAATTGGAGGAGATTAAAAGCGTTCTCAACCAATTAGCTGAATTTACAGTGGGCCATTTTGCTCATGAAGAAGAGCTCTTTCAAAAATATGATTTCCCAGATACCATTGTTCATAAAGCAGCTCATGAAAAGCTACTAGCATCTGTTGGAGAGATATTACAAAAGATTGAAAAAGGCGAAGAGATGAATCTCATAGAAGTCCTAGCCTTTCTAAGAACCTGGCTCATAGAACATATCATGGGCATGGATATGAAGTATGGTGACTACCTCACGTCAAAAGGAATCAAGTTATAACTGAAGCAGCATGAGAGTCGACTCACTCTCTATATCGGGGCTGTGAGTCGATTATATGAGCTTTTAAAATTTACGGCTCTTGAGTATTTTGCATGCCTTTACGCATGAGGTCCTTCTCCTCCATCAGACGACTTTTGTCTTTCACAATGCTGCTAATATGAATATGTAGCCGAATATTACTGACAACAAGATAAATAATCAATAATATCACAAAAAGAGCAAGAAAGAGAACAATCCAATAACTAAAATTGGGATTATCAGCTAACCATTGAATCAAATCGATATACTTTGCTTTCATTATTTACGCCAAGTCTTTACTATAAGAGCTTTTCGTTTCGCTCCTGCCCATAGAATTATGCTTTCTCAGTTTGAAACACGACACTCTCTGTCAAGGAAAAGTACCTAAGGAATGCCACCTATTCGCCATTATTTCGATCATGCTGCTACCAGCCCCATTAGGGAAGATATGATTGATCAATATAATCACTACCTCCGTGAATTCTCCTGGAACGCAGGAACTGTTTACGAAGGGGGCCTGAATAGCAAAAAGGCTCTAGAAACTGCCAGAGGAGATTTCAGTCAATTCCTGAGCGTTCAACCTGAGACAATTATTTTCACTTCAGGAGGAACTGAAAGTAATAATTTAGCCATTCATGCTTTTAGCAAAAACAAAAAACAGGGCGTCATTTGGTTATCAAAAACAGTCCACCCCAGCCAAAAGGAACCTGCAATGGCATTAGCCGAAAAAGGCTGGCAGATTATTGACCTACCTACTCGCAAGAGTGGAGTGATAGACCTGAGTCGACTTGACTCCTTACCAGACCCAGATTTATTTGTCTGTGAATGGGTGAATAGTGAAGCCGGCTTTATTCAACCCATAGCAGAATTAGGGCAATATTTACAAGATCATCACTCGAAATGCCATTTATTAGTTGATGGGGTGCAGGGTTTTGCGAAAGTCAAACTCCCACCATTAAAAAATGTTCATGCTTTTTCAATATCAGGTCATAAAGTTGGTGCTCCCGTTGGTGTAGGAGCTTTGATGCTTAAACACAAAAAAACATGTGCTCTCAATAAAGGAGGAGGGCAAGAAGGAGGCTGGCGTTCGGGAACAGTAGCCGTTCCTGCCATCTGTATTTTCCGAGATACTTTCATGAAAATGTCCAAAACTCCACTAAAGCTCACGCCTTCTTTCTCTCAAAATGGCCCCAGTATTATTAGAAATAACGAAGAAAATTACACACCCGCAATATGGCTACTTAACACAGCTCCCGTTGATGGTGAGGTTTTACTCCATCAACTTGAAAGTTATGGCGTTGCCGTTGGACTTGGCAGTGCCTGTAAGGCAAGCCGAAAAAAGATATCAGAGACCCATCGCGCCTTAGGTTTAGATGATACCTCAAGCAGAAAAACCTTACGTCTGAGCTTAAGCCCTTATACTGATCAAGATTCCCTGACTTACACATGTGAGCTCATTGAAAAGCTCTGGAATGAAAGCAAAAAATTCTTTTAACAATACTTATGAATAGCAATTCTCTCTACTTACTGCGTTACGATGAAATCGGTCTTAAAGGAGGCAATCGTAAATTTTTTGAAAACGCCCTTGTGCGCCACGTCAGGAAGGTCCTAGATGGCTGCGGCCAAGTCCAGGTCAATAAAATTCGTGGCCGAATACTTGTGGAAGGGGAGCTGGAAAACTTCGATAAAATTGAAGAACAACTTCAAAAAGTTCCTGGCCTTAGTAGCTTCAGTCGAGCAGAGCGAATTGATAAGAACATGGATGCCTGGAAAGATGCTGTACTCGCTCTATTCAGAAAACTATGGGATGGCAAAGAGCTTGTGCGCTTCCGTATCACTTCAAAAAGATCCGATAAAAACTACCCCTTAAAGAGCAGCGATATCAATGCCGAGCTTGGCGCTCACCTTGTTGTGAACAGCCCCGAAGGTCTGCTTAAAGTCGATTTACATCAACCTGAAATTAATATTCATCTTGAAGTGAACCAAAGCGGCTCCATGATTTTTGTCAGTCAAAAAAGAGGCTTAGGCGGCCTTCCTGTGGGAACTGCTGGAGATGTTTTATGTTTATTGAGTGGGGGTATAGATAGTCCTGTAGCTGCATTTCAAATGATGCGTCGAGGCTGCAAGGTTCATTATATCTTTTTCGAGAACCGCGTTTTTCTCGGTCGTGCTGCTTATGATAAAGTTGAAAAACTGGCTCAAAAACTTTCGCACTACCAATTTGACGTTAAATTACATATTGTCCCTTTCAGTAATATTCAAGTCGCCATACGAGATTATTGCTCTGAGCGTAACCGTGTCGTGCTCTATCGACGCTTTATGTACCGCATTGCTGAGCGCATTGCCAACAAGAAGAGATACCTTGGTCTCGTCAATGGAGAAAGTCTAGGTCAAGTCGCTAGTCAAACCTTAGAGAATATACATGCAGTCAATACAGTCGTGAATTCCTGTGTGTATCGACCCTTAATATGCATGGATAAAATCGATATCACGAATATTGCTAAGCGCATAGACACTTATGAAACCAGCATTGAAGACGCCCCTGACTGCTGCTCTGTTTTTATGCCCAAACGCCCTGCAACGAGAGCTCAAATTGAGAAATTAGAGGATGATGAGTCTAAAATTGATGTTGAAGCTCTCGAGAATGAAGCAATAGATAATATGGAAGTTCTTATCATAGAATAAAATGAAAATAAGTTTCGTTGATCAGCTTCTAGGTGAGCTTAGACTTTTAAATCAGGAATTACCACAGCCATTAGAAGAAAGAGAACTTCTCCAGCTCATAAACTGTGAGAAGAATGCAACCTACGTTTCGCTCGTAACTTACCTTACATCCGAAGAAGTCGTTGATGACAAACAAGCAACTATTATTTGGGAGTGCTTATTAAAATATAGAGAAAAGATGATTGTCCAATATGGCAATCGTGCGACTCTCGTCATTTGCTTTTTCCATCTTGCCAGAGACCCAGAGACACTCAAAAAAGCGGGCCTGAGTAAATATTTAAAATGCGCCGATAGCATCGAAGCACAGGCTATCGAGAGTTTAAAAAACTGGTGGGAGAGGAACGAAGCAACAGGGCTGCATCGTTCTGACGTTCTTGAACAATGCCTAGATAGCGAATGTTATCTCAGCAAAAACACATCAAGTGATTTATCACTGATGAAAATAATCATTCTAAGCCAAGCTCCTCTAGAGGAGAATGATTTCTTAAGCGTTTCGAAGCTCCTAAGTACTTCTTTCCGTAGTCGAGATACCGTTGCTCATGCAGAAGAACAAAGTTATTGGGTTATCCTTCCTGGTGCTCCTCACGAAGGAGGATTGATTGCTGCCAAGAGAGTCTACAACCGCTTTCAAGAAGCATTCTCTTCGAACGATTTCCAGATTCGAATCAGCCTCGCAACGACTGAGGAAGGCATGTTTGATCCTTATTTACTGCAAGAATTGGTCACAGAAGGACTAAGCAAGGGTGCCCCACAAAACAATGACATATTCGATGCGACTGCTTTAGCGACCCCTAAAAAGCTATGGTTAATGAGGAAAAAGAAGAATTTGAAGTCCTTATTAAAACCGCGCATAGCGCTAATGCTCATATTACTCCTTACCTTAGCTTACTTCTCTTTTAAACGCTTCAACTATCGATACCAACGCCACTGGAGTCTGGAAAGTGCGCAGAATGTCGATGAGCAAGGCGCCATCCCAGGATGGTTTTGGGGTTATAGAGAAAAAGAGGGAGACGATAAACAGAATCGTTTTGCCTTTCATGAACATGATGGCCTTATTGCCCGCGGCAAAGCAATCATTTTGAAAGCTAATAATCAACGATACTACCAATGTCCACTAGATGTAGTGGGCGAGATAAGCATGGATTTTTTCCTCAGCCTCACGGTGGACGCCCATTTGGATTGCACATTTGGAGCTGAGTCATCACAAAATATGCGCATGGAAATCACTTCAGATAAGATCACATTCTGGCTTGGCAACTTATGCCTCGGCACTCTAACTCACGAAAATGACAGTCGCAGTAAAGTACGAATTGATTTTGAATCAGAACTGATTCGCATGAAAACCAATGCAGATGAGCAGACACTACCTCTTCCCGCAGGACTTTTGCCTGACTCATGGCCCGAATCTCTCTACCTCAGTTGCCGTGGTGGCAGCGCTTTAATGGACAGTATTAGTATTTATTCCAGGCCTAAAGTGAATAGCCAAAAGCCTTCTACTGCCAATCTCTGGGCTCAATGCAAAAAGGAAATCCTAAGTGGTCAATATGAAAAGACTCCTTCTTTAATAAGCCATCTCAAGCAAAATGAGCACAGCATACTAAAACAAAGTGCTGAAGAGTTGTTGCTCAAAACCATCCATGATCAGAACACTGACTCTCTCACAAAGCAGCAGGTGATCAACTTGAATGATGATTTCCTCTCATTCCAAAAAACATGGGGGCCTATTAGTATCAATACCTGGCTAAGGGTTTTTCAGCATTTAGGCTCCGAAACAAGAAGTCAGCTCTGGAAATCTCACAGTAGAGGCATCACCTCTAAGGCAAAGAAAAGCATGCAACTCATACTCGAACAATCTGCCAGTACACCTGCTTTTACTAAAAGCCCTGAGGCACTATTATCTTCACTTTCTGATACTCAGCAAAAGAAAAATTTTATCAAGTCAGCTTTATGCCATAAATGGCAAGACATGCCATCTCTTTGGGCCAATCAACTACTCAAAGTTGCCCTGCAAAAAAACCTATTAACACAAAAAGATCTCATACAAAGCCTTATCATATACTTTAGCACAAAGCAAAACGCATCCGAACTCAACAGCGGAGATACAGACCTCCTCTTCACTTTATTAACTGGCTGCACTCACTCCCCTCAAACTATCTTGGCTATTCTTAGTCGATTTTTAACTCCGGAAGAGGCTACCACAATGTATAACAAGCTTGCCAGCAACAACAACAATGTTGAAGAGCAAATCACTCTTTGTCTTGTTATGGATAAGTTAGGCATAAAGAATGTCACAGCTAAATCTGAATTTCATGTTTCTTCTTTTAATCACATAGGACAAACCTTTCATGATTACATGAAGTATCATTTGTGGTACCTCAATATCGATATATACGAAAGGTTAGGGCAAAACGACCTCGCCCAAAACCTCAGGCAAAAACTGGCTAGGCAATGTTTGGATTTGAATTTAGCTCACTGGGCCAAAGCCCACAAATAAAATGGCAAGTTCCAAAGAATATCATATCGAAGTGGAAAGTCTAGATAAAGGCTTCCTGGTCCCAGAAAAAAAAGATAGAATCACACTCAAGCAAAAAGTCTCTGGCCTTTTATACAGGAAATGGGAGAAGTTCGAAGTTCTTAAAAACCTTAGTTTTCAAATAGAGAAAGGTGAGTTTGTAGGATATATTGGCGCAAATGGAGCTGGAAAGTCCACGACCATCAAATTGCTCACAGGCATTCTTAATCCCGATAGCGGGAATGTTAAGTGTGCAGGTTTCTCTCCTTACAATAACCGCTATCAATACACCTACCATATTGGAGTCGTTTTCGGTCAGAAAAGCATCCTTGAATATGAAGTTCCCGTACAAGCTTCCTTTGATTTATATCGCGAAATCTACGAAATGGACAGGACTACTTTTGACAAGCGAATCGACTTTTTCCACGAAATACTTTCCTTGCGTGACTACCTACATATTCCCGTCAGAAAATTATCGTTTGGGCAAAGGATGCGCTGTGAAGTTGCAGCCTCTTTACTCCATCAACCCGAAATCGTTTTTTTGGACGAACCAACCATCGGCTTAGATGCGAAAGCCAAAAAAGAAATTCGCTCTTTTTTGCAAGCAGTGAATGAGCAAGAAAAAACAACCATACTTCTAACGACTCATGATATGAAAGATATCGAATCTTTATGTAATCGTGTGCTAATGATCGACAAAGGCTCCCTTATTTATGATGGAGAATTAGGACAATTAAAGAAACAATTTCTTCGAGAAAAAACAATTCGTTTTAGTATTGATACCATTTTAGACCAAAACACATTTAACCAGCTCAAAGAGAATACATTACGGAGTACCAAAGAAGGCGACGATGAGTGCTGGACCATCGGCACAGATCAATGTGATATTGCCGATTTTGCCAGAGAATTACTCCACGCCGCCCGTTTTTTAGATTTCACTATAACCGAACCCGAACTCGAAGAAGTCGTTGGTCATATCTATGCGGAAGGATTCAGTAGCATTTCAGAAAATGAATAGCGCCATGAATCCCACCCCCATGCTGAGGAAAACCTTTAAGCTTTTCCCTCGCTACATGACCCTCAGCCTCATTCGAACCAGTGAATTTAAATTTAGCTTTTACTCGTACATGTTGCTCTACATCGTACAACTTTTCTTTTACGTCTTCTTTTGGCGCGCTGTAAGCCCTCCTGTCGTCTCTGGTTGGACAACAGAAAGCTATTATATTTTAACAGGTTTTGTTTCTCTTAATGTCGCTCTTCAGGAGATTTTTTGGGCGACGGGCATTATTGATTTAATGATTTTACGGGGTGACCTTCTGGTTGTCTTAGCTCGACCTGAAAATAGTTTTTTTGGTTTAGTCATGCGCAGAATGGGCGCCATGGCTTTTATCGCAGCTTTTTTAGGATTTATGTTAATTATAACGGCTCTCTTTCGTTATTTCGACTTTGAATTATGGCGTTTTTGTTGCGCACTCTTCTCCTGTTTATGTGGAGCCATTACCATGAGGGCCGTTCTACTCTGTGTTAATACCCTGTCATTTTGGTATGGTCGCGTGACTGCTCTCAAAAAATTTGTCTTTGGTGGTCGAGAGCTAGCCAGAACTCCCTTAGATATCCTCCCTCATCACGTTGCTTCCTTCCTAACCTTCTTTTTCCCCGTCATGCTCATCGCATGTTGGCCCAGCCTTATATTGGTCATTGCAACTCCAATGAGAGCTTTGCTTCTTTGTTTCGGCTCTTTCGCTATTACCTGCCTGTGGATAGCACTCACTGTTTTTTTATGGAAAAAAGGCCTTAAACGATACGAAGGAGTCAGCTTATAATGAGAAAATACATCTCATTTTTTCGGCTAGAGCTTTTTCAAATGGCCGAATTCAAATTAGACTTTTTTTTATTCTGGCTTGAATCTCTCGCACGAGTTGCAGTTTTATTTTTGTTTTGGATGAAAATATGGTCATCTCCTAGTGGTGAAGAAATTTCCACCATGGAACGTCCTCTTTTTATGAGCTTACTCCTGCATTGTTCGATTATTTTCTTACCTATGCGCAGTCCAGACAAAATAACTCAAATGATAGAAATCCCTGTCATCACCGGGTCCATTTCATCCACTTTATGTCGTCCGGTCAACCCCATCTTAATGAACCTATCGCGCATACTTTGTCAACAAATGAGAATGCTCATTCTTGTTTTAGTTTTATTATTCATCAGCGATCTTTTTCTCGCCAAGCATTTTCAGCTCCCGCCACCTCATCTTAGCAAACTCTTAAACCCTTTATTTATTATATCGCTATTAACGGGCCTACTTATTCACAACTTGCTTTACCTGGGGATCGGTTTATTTAGTTTTTGGATCGGAGAAGTTTGGTCGATACTTTATGCTTTGACCATCGTCGCAAGTTTTATGTCAGGGCAACTATGTCCTTTGGGGATGCTCCCTGATTTAGATTTTTATAGTCAATTATTGCCCTTTCGCTACTTTGCCTATTCCGCAGCCTCTATTTACTCCGGGCATGGTCACATTGATGAGTGGTTCAAACAGCTCATCATGTTAGTATTAATCAGCATAGCTATTGCATTACTATACAAAAAAGCTATTAGAAAATTCGAAGCCGCTGGGGGCTAAGTAAACTGATTTTTTATGAATATCATGAAACTAAGCTCGGCTTAGTTTCATTTTTAAAACTTAATTATAAATCTCTTTACGAGCAGCATCCGTAATAACATCGAGAATATCTTCTTCGATTAATTTTAATTTTGGTTGTATCTCTTCTTTTGTTAAGCAATCTTTATAAGATTGCACAAAATGCCCTGCCATTTTTTCAAAATTAACTTTTTTAGGGTCCATAGCACAACGAGTTTTAAAATATTTTTCAGAAATATCAAAAACGTCTCTATTAAGAATTCGAATATCTTTCAACAATTCGCCTTCTTGTGTGCTGCTTTTTAAGGGAAGGTGAGGTTTTAAGTATCGAGCTATCTCAAAAACCATCGTATCAAAAAAATCGTAAAAGCTGTCGTAATTTTGATCAATTTCTCCTTTTATATCAACAGAAGCCATTGTGTTTTTCGTCTCCGAAAAATGGTTGATAAGCAGCTAGCCTTTTTAGTCAGTTACGTAAATCATCAATGTTAAACCCAACAAATGAGGCAACTTTTTATTGAAATAAAAGAAAATATGGCTATTTTGAAATATTTTGAACCCCTTTTCAGCCTTGAGTTACTCATGGAGTGACTTATAAGAGGGTTTTTATGATGGGACAAGCAACTTTCAATTATCAAGAAGAGTATTTTTTTTCCTTGGTGACTTTGACCCATGGGCAAAAAAAGATGCGTAAATGCTTGAAGTGCAGTACTGAATTTGAAAGCAGGCACTATGGGCACCGAGTTTGTGCCGTTTGTGAGATAGCCAATCGCCGCGTCGGCGAAAGAGGAAGAAGTGCCCTGAGCTCTGTCTGAGACCGCCAAGCTCATATATCTCCTTTCCCCCTTGCTTTTGCCTTTAGCATATAAAGGTAAAATTGATAAAAGAGAAGGGGTTATTTTTGGACGAAGCTTTTGTGAACTTGAGAGTCATGGGGGAGATCGAAACCTGTTTTAAAGAAAAATTTGGCATTCCCAGGCAAAGTGGTTTAGTCAAACATGCTCGTGGGCGCATCATCCTCCAGCAATGTGACGAAATAAAAGAAGCTTTGCACGGCATTGAAACTTATTCTCATTTATGGATCATCTACTTATTCCATGCAAATCAAAAAGAAAACTGGAGTCCACGCGTAAGACCCCCTCGTTTAGGGGGAAATAAAAGCATTGGCGTTTTTGCCAGTCGCTCTCCCTATAGGCCTAATCCCATTGGTCTATCTGTTTGTAAACTTGAGCGAGTCATCAAAAACAGCTCTAAAGAAATCATCATAGAATTAAGTGGGGTAGATATGCTTTGTGGTACCCCAGTGCTTGATATCAAACCATACATCGAGTATAGCGACTCTATCTCAAATACTCAAGCCTCTCTACTCAAGACAGATTGGGAGCGTTTAGAAGTAATATTCGAGGACAAAGCAGCGCAAAAGTGTATTGAACTCGAGGCCGTGCATAAAGACTATAAGAAGCTACTGATAGACTGCCTCAAAGAAGATCCTCGTCCAGCCTATAAAAAAGGAAAACCAGACCAAAGTGTTTACGGAATGCACCTTTATGAAAGTAATATTCGCTTTAGGATCGAAGGTGAACTATGCTTTGTTCTCGATATAGAATGCTAACCCCTAAGGGGTTCTAGCTCCCTCGCTGAGACATCTCAATACTTAGGCCTAAGCTTGCCCTAGCACTGAGACCAAAAAAAAACAGCCGGTAAATACCGGCTGTTTCAAGAATTCGATGATTAGATTAAGCCTACTTAAGTTTTTCTTTGAAAGCTTTAGATACTTTAAAAGTAAGAGTTTTTGTAGCTTTAATTTTGATAGCTTCACCTGTAGAAGGGTTGATACCTTTACGAGCAGCTCTTTTAACTCTTCTGAAAGAACCAAAACCAACGAGAGTAAGACCTTCAGCGCCTTTGCCTGCAGTCAAAGCCATGATAGCATTAATTGTGTTATCAACAGCACGTTTTGCTTCAGCAGCACTTTCGTAAACTGGATCTTGACCTTTCTTTGGGGCTGTGGTCAAGAACTCTACTATATCTTGTTTTCCAAGCATACTTTATCCTAAAATAAATGGTTGCGATTACTCAAGCATAGGTGCCCTCGAATCATGTCAACAGGGCTCCTAAGTTTTTTTTTTATTCTCTAAGCCCAATGACTGTCAATTACTATTGTGAAGAATTTAAGCTGAAGGCACGTCATCAATGGCACAAGCAGTCTCAGCGATTATATCTACACCCAGATCAGTTTTTCCGCTAAATCCAGCCAAGCACCTGCGCCACTTCCCAGCTCCCGGAACCCCCCAAAATAATCCGCCAAGGTGTCGAGTGATCCGGTGCACTGGCGTGCCTAGCGCTATTTCTTGCTTTATATAGTCTGTGATCGGAGCAACAATATCACTGCGCTTGGAGCAATTCGAACTCTCCCCGTGAAGACTTTCATCCAAAAAACTCAACAACCACGGGTTCTCGTAGGCAGCTCGCCCCAACATGATCGAGTCGACCTTTTCAAGGTGTTTTTTCATGTCTTCAATCCTTTCCACCCCTCCATTTAGCTCAATGCCAATATGGGGAAAATGCTCTTTGACCTGATAAACCCTCTCATAATCTAAAGGAGGAATCGTACGATTTTCCTTAGGGCTCAAACCCTGCAACCAAGCCTTGCGCGCATGGAGGGTAAAGTAGTGACAGCCTCTTTGGACATTTTGGTCAATAAAGCTTAATAATTCATCCAAGGAGTCGTAGTCATCCACACCAATTCTCGTTTTTATGGTCACTGGCATCTCACACGATTCTAACATTGCCTGCACACAATCCCCCACCAACGAGGCTTCCTTTAATAGACAAGCCCCGATCTTCCCTTCTTGCACTCGATCACTTGGGCAGCCCACATTAAGGTTAAGTTCATCGTAACCCCATTCCTGAGCGTACTTAGCACATCTTCCAAGTTCATCTGGATCTGAGCCCCCCAACTGCAAAGCCAGTGGATGCTCGCTCGAATCGTATTTCAGATGCCTGTCTTTATCGCCACGTAGAATTGCGGGAGCCGTCACCATTTCCGTATACAAACTCACGCGTTTGGAAAGGCAGCGAGCAAAAAAACGAAAATGACGATCCGTATACTCCATCATGGGAGCAATGGATGCTTTGCGCCCTAAAAGAGACTCATAGCGTTTAGGAAGCTTCAACGGGTTCTTCTTGTAACTTTCGCAGGCTTGACTGAATATAGTTAACCAAAACTTTCAATACATCAAGAGGCTCAGGACGATCACTTTCATTGTAGTAACTATGTTGCATATAAGGGTCTGCCTTCACCTGTTCATCGTGAGTCAGATTCCAGATCATCTCTGTTTTGAGTATAATCCCACTCTCGCCATAAAAGGCCAATTCGTTGGGATTAGCCAATACCCAGGCAAGTTTCCGCTCATCATCCCAATTAAGTGTCTCAATAAGCGCATTCTCACCGCCATCTTTCTTCTTTAAACTTTTCATTCCCAGCTGACGCAGATTTATTTTACAATAAAAAAGGTCCAAAAGGTTCTGGGCAGGCTGAGGAATTTTGCCAAAACGATCTTTCAGTTCTATCTGGATGGCATCAAGCTGTTTACAATTTTTGGAAAATGAAATACGACGATAGAACTCAATCCGTTCACTATGAGAAGGAATGAAGCCTTTAGGGAAGTAAGTCGAACCCGCACTCCAAGAAAGCTCAGTTTCGATAAAAGCCTCAGGACTTTTCCCCTGCATTTCCGCAATAGCCTGACTTAAGTACTGAGTATAAAGTTCATAACCTATATCAGCAATTTGCCCATGCTGATCCTCGCCTAAAATATTACCAACACCACGAATTTCCATATCCTTCATGGCCAGCTTAAAGCCCGCCCCTAATTCTTGATGCTCTTCCACAGCCCGCAGCCTCCTCATGCTGCCTTGAGGCAGTTTTTTCCCCGGAGGAATTAAAAGATAACAATAAGCTTGTATACTATAGCGACCAATACGACCTCGAATCTGATGTAATTCTGACAAGCCAAACATATGGGAGTCGTTGATAATCATCGTATTAGCTGTAGGAATATCTATGCCATTAGCAATAATAGATGTGCTTAAGAAAATATCAATTTCCAAAGCATAAAAAGATTTCATGACCGTCGAAAGCTCATTTTCAGACATCTGCCCGTGACCAATACCAATGCGAGCCTTAGGAAAAAGCTTATGTAGTTCGTCTCTAACTTGTTCAATATCTTCAATGCGATTATGCAGGAAGTACGATTGTCCTCCACGCGCCAATTCTCGTCCTATAGCATGTTTAATAATCCCAAGCTGCCTTTCTCTTATATAAGTCCTAATAGGGTGTCTATTCTCTGGAGCAATGGTCAAATTACTAATACCCCTAATGCCAAGCATACTCATATGCAAGGTCCTTGGCACAGGCGTAGCCGAAAGAGAAAGGATATCAATTGAAGGGTACTTCACCTTCATGGCCTCTTTTTGCTTAACACCAAAACGCTGCTCTTCATCTAGAATGAGTAAACCTAAATTGCTAAATTCGACATCTTTCGATAGCATTCTATGTGTTCCGATAATGACCTTCATCTCTCCAGAAAGTATGCGGCTCAAAACATCACGGGTTTCTTTGGCTTTACGAAAACGATTAAGAGCTCCAATCATATGAGCCTTATCTTTGTAGCGTTCGCAAAAGTTATTATAGTGCTGTTCTGCTAGAACTGTTGTGGGAGCTAATACGGCAACTTGCTTATCATCCATAATCGCTTTATGGGCAATGCGCATGGCTATTTCCGTTTTGCCAAAACCCACATCTCCACACAAAAGATGATCCATAGGCTTGAGATGCTCCATCTCCTTTTTGATATTAGCCGACGCACGTAATTGACACGGAGTCTCAGTATAAGGAAAAGCTCTTTCAAAAGTTCTTTGCTCTTTTGAATCCGTTGAAAACGAAAAGCCGACTTGCTTCTCGCGGTAAGCTTGGCGCTGCACTAATTCCATCACGATACGGTCAATAGCTTTGCGCGCTCGCTTCTTTTTCATCTCCCAAGATTTGGAGCCTATTTTGGAAAGTTCAGGAGCCGATTCACCTTTGCCTAAGTACTTTTGCACCATGTGTAATTGCGACACAGGAACATAAACCTTACTGCCACCAGCAAATTGCAGAAGCAAGAAGTCACTCATCACACCTTGCTTCTCTAGGGAGGTGAGGCCTAAAAATTGTCCAATGCCGTAATTTTCATGGACAATATAATCACCCATTTCAAGCTCAATAAAGTCGGCCATACTATCGACATTCTGCTGCTCATGTAAATCGGAAATCTGCACCAGATTCTTCTCATGCACCGCTTCAGCATTAAGCTCAGAAATAAAGAAGTTATACTCGAGAGTGCCTTCAAGACTCCAGACATCAAGTTTGCCCATTTCAGCAAGTTTGAGTTTTGAGCCATACTCTTCAACAAGGAAGAACTCCTTGCCCTGGCAACGCTTAGTCACTTCTGCAATGGCTTCAGGCACACTTAGAGCATCTTGCTCTTCGATGGTTGTATTGAAGGAAAAACGCGCATCTTCAATATTTCGTGCGTATTCTATTTTCTGAAAACCTAAAGATTTCCTCGGTTCCACTTCTGCCTTCAAAAGCAATTCACTGATCCCAGAACGTATGGCATGAGAGTCCACTTCCCGGCCACTGAGTTCGGGCTCCTGCACGAAAAAGAGACTGCCACTGGGAATGAAATCTAAAATACTCCCGGCCCTTTCCATATGATCGATTTTTTCATATTCAATATCATCCAGTACAAATCGCGAAAGACGCCGAATGGATTTTTGCGTCACCAGACTAAATTCCCTGATGGTCTCTATTTCATTACCAAAGAACTCGACTCTCACAGGGTGTGTGCTAAAGCGTGGAAAAAGATCGACGATCCCGCCTCTCACCGAATAGTCCCCGCGCTGATCTACTTTATCTTCGCGGTTAAAACCCCTTTTCTCCAAAGCCGCATATAATTCATCACTCTTATAGCTCTGCCCTTCCTCGAAAGTCATGACTGGCTCATCGATAAAATCTAGGGAAAAGCAAGGAGCTTCTAAAGCTTTTAAAGTCGTAATCCAAATACCTTGCTTTGCATCAGGTTCAAGCATAGCCCTAATACTTTTCATTTGCTGCAATAGAGCCGAGTGCTCAAGAGTGGTGATTTGAGCATGCACAAATGGGTAGGGATAAAGGTCGCACTGTTCAGACCAAACCTTCATTTCATCTATGGCATTACTTAAATCGTCCTCATCTTGCAGGACCACAAAGGCAGGTCGGTCTAACTCTTCAACAAGTAGGCTGAGTATTAAATTCGCAGCAGAACTATAACAGCCTTTTAAGCCAAACTCTTCACCTTTAAGTAGAACTTGACGGATTTCTTGAATAAGGGGATTATCTAAAAGGGCGCGAACGCCTCTATAATTGGCTGAACTCATGTCTCATTAAATATGACCGTGCGCTATATAAAGCTATTTCGGATTTCTCAATGATTCCAGAAGAAGGCAGCGGCGAGATTTCCCCAGCTTCACGGTCACGAGCACAAGTCTTGAGTCGGCAGACCCTTTTTGAGACAAATAGGTTTTTAAGGTGCGCATTAATTCTGCATCTGACGAGTCGCCCATGGCTCGTAGCTCTAAAGGACGACCCTCATAAGGTTTGAGTAAAGAGCGAATCTCTTTTGGGCGCCGACTGCACTCTCCAAGTAGGGTAAAAGTATCAAGCCAAGGCCCTTCGGGGCTTTGCTGATAATCAGGGATGAGCAGAATTCCTGGACTCGCATCATAAGTGCAGAGTTTATGGTGAGAGGCAAAATCTTCCAGAAGCTGCGATTTCACTAATGCGGGAGCAGCTAAGGCCAAGACCTGACCTGGCTTAAGTTTGCCAGTTCCTTCAGGACGAAGACTGTGATGTAACTGCTTAAAGTAGCAATTCTCTCCGTTATCCCTTGTTATAATAGCTTTTACACCGTCTGAACCGGCGTTCGTTATACTCGGATGAACATAAGTCCCGCATACTTCTTTTATTTCCCCTTTCGCCTGAATCACTGTCCATGACCACGAAGGATGAGTCATGACAAGCTCCTGTATATTTTCTCCTGGAGAAAGTTTAATTTGCGCCATCAAAAAAAGCTCTAGTTGTTGCATCGAAGATTTGAGTGGCGGCAGATAATCATCTTTAAGTCTCTGCCCTTCACTGCGCCTCGCAGGGTCTAAAAACACATAGGATTCGCGTGGCACTCGTTCATGACCAGGTTGAAGAAAATCTTCGACCAGCACCTGAGCTTGAATGCCATTGCCTTCAGCGGAATTTATAGCAGTTTTATAAGCCGACATTTTCTTAGCAGCCGTGTTATTATCCGACATTTTATAAGCTGCCATGTTATAAGCTGCCATTTTTGCTGCTACGGGATAAATATCACTGAGTATCAAGGAGCCATTATACCCTAATCCACTGGCTTGACTTAGTAAATGCAAAGCATCAAGCCCTGCCCCACAGCAAGGTAAGTAGGCGACTTGAACCTTCTGCCAGTGGGGTTTTAGCAGTTCATATCTCGCCTTAGCCACTTGCCAAGAACTTCCCATTTCTGCCATTTCTGATGCACAGAAAAGCTCTAGCTTATGTTGTAGTTTGAGCTGACATTTTTGGAAACCACGACCCACTCCTTGAAACCAAGGCGGAATAGCCAAGCCATTTTTCTGAGCTAACTTATGAATCGCCAAGCCATCGGCTTTTTTCCCTTGATGAATAAGAGAAAGAACTTGAGGGAATAAATCCACCAAGTTTTGCCATTGTTCACTCATCTCTTAAAAGAGCGAAACAATCGCATGGTTAATAAAGTATTTTATTTACTCTTTTCCGAACTTAAGACCAAACCAATTTGACCAACTGATCCAACCTTTGTCTTTATATGAATGAGGGGGCCATACGGGAATATCTTCTGGGCATGGTTCCAAGTCAGGTTTATCTCCATTTCGGTAAGCTTCCCATTCATGAATACTTTTTAAATCCAACTTCATGACAAATTCACGAGCTTTTTCAAAATCCCTATGCTCAATAACAACAGGTTGATAATGATCGCTAATCCAATCCGTATAATTCAGCCAGCCTTTTCCTCGATAAACAACTTCGGGGTTCGAAGGAATATCAGGGGGAAGTTTCCCTTTCTCTGACATTTTTCCTTGAATAAAAGCTTGCCAGTCCTCATCCTTAACAAGTCTCAAAGAACGTACAAAAGCACGTGCCTGTTCAAAACTACGATAATTTTTACGCAGCTCTTTAACTTTTGAAGTGCCGAGGAAATCATCAAAACCGCACCAGCCCTTACCTTTGTAGATTTTGTCTACACGAGAAGGAATATCTTTGGGTTTTGCTTCTTTATCTTCTAACTCACCTTTGGCATATCGAGTCCATTCGTCTTTATTGCGTAGGCAAAGAGCTCGGGCAAATTCCCTAGCACTTTCAAAACTACGGTATTCAATTCTTCTGCCTTTGGCCATGGATGTTGAGGTTTAAGAGGAATAAACTAAGGGGTGCATATAACGAACAATACGAAAGTTAAAGGGCAAAGACGCGTATGATTTATCTGAAGAGACAATTTTCATTAGAATTTCTTCAAAATGCCCCACGTCTGTGGCCCAATAATGCCATCAACTGTTAGCTTTTTAATTCTTTGAAATCTTTTTACCTGCTCTTTTGTGCTCAAACCGTAATACTTTTCTCCTGCAGCAACAGCACAACCTGCTCGTTTGAGAGCCGCATGCAAAGTGGCCAGGGAAATGTTATTTTTCTTCATATAGCTAGGAAAGTATGATTGGCTTTTTTGGAATTGATTGATATAGGAATTTCGCACATCACTCCACAGCCGATCACGGTTAGCTGCGCCTAAAATACTCACATAAACAGTTCGGCCTTTGTATTCAGCCCAGGACAAAAAACAATGACGCGCCAAACGCGTATAACCCGTTTTGCCACGTACTGAATAGGTGAATCCTTTTAAAAGACGATTGTGATTAGAAATAGTCATGGAGCGACCTTTGCGACTCAGCAATTTAAAACTACTCACCCCCATCATTTTATTCAGCTCAGGCACCTTACGCAAAGCTCTAATAAAAAGCAAGCTATCCTCACAAGTTGAGACCATACCACTTGGCGATGGCAAACCAGAAGCATTTGTCGTAACAGTACGAGTCGCCCCAAGTCTTTTTGCCTGCGTTTTCATCGCCTGAGCAAATTTAGATTCAGAACCACTCACAGCTTCACCGACTGCAGCTGCAGCATCATTACAAGATCCAACCAAACATGCTTTTATTAAATCAATAAGGCGGTATTGCTCACCAGGCCTTAAACCTGCCTTGGTGGGCTGCATACTTGAAGCATGCTTTGAGATAGTTGTGTATTGAGTTTTATCGACAACTTGATACCATGCCGTTAACGCCGTCAGGACTTTTATGGTGCTCGCTGGAGCCCGAGCTGTACGACTATTTTTGCGATAAAGATAAGTGCCCGTATTGGCATCGAGAATAGCAACACTGGCGGCATTATAGCTTTCGCCAAATGAGGGAGTCAGACACCCTAAAATCAGTGCAAATAAAAGTAAACTGACATTAAAGAGGTCTTTCATAGGTATTACTTGCTTTGAGGCCAATTTCCTTTAATAAAAGCTCCGGCTTCTTTAAGCCGCTTAGTGCAAATATCTGCTCCGAGAAATTCCATCACTTCAGCTAAAGGTAAACTATCTTTTCTTTTCATGAGAGAAATACGACTCAACATAAAAGCGGAGGCTGCGGGTAACTCTAAGTCAGAAGCCACTTTGGCGATAACTTCTTTATAATCATCTGCCTTCACCGGGCGAGAGCGACCCATTTCTTTTGCCAAAGCTTTTAAAAGCTTTTGGGCTTGTTCTTGATTGAGTTTCTTAATGCGGAAGGAGTTACTCTCGTAGGCAAGCTCTCTTTCGAAGAGAAAACCAGTCCAATAATCGAGATCTGAGCGGGATTTAATACGTTGGAGCACATGGGGCAGTAAAGCCTTAATGTATTCGATGAGGCATCGATCAGCCTCTGCCTGATAGTCCGCAAATTCATCTTGAGAAAACTCCATGATGTACTGTGAATTGAAACGATCTAGCTTTGTGAAGTCAAAAATAGGCGCACTCGTTGAAATACGGCTTGGATCATACTCTTTAATAAGCTCGGTAAGGGAGAATATTTCCCTATCGCCGCTCATAGAATAACCCATTAGAGCAAGGAAATTTTGTAAGCTCGCCTTGCAGTAGCCATTGGCCATAAACCAAGTGAGAGATGTGGGGTTCTTTCTTTTAGAGATTTTCGATTTATCCGTATTACGCAACAATGGCAAATGCATAAACTCAGGGGCTTTCCAGCCAAAAGCTTCGTACAACATGACATGTTTAGGTGTTGAAGAGATCCATTCTTCACCCCTTAAAACATGAGTGATTTTCATGGCATGATCGTCCACAACGTTAGCAAGGTGATATGTGGGAAAACCATCAGTTTTCAGGAGAACTTGGTCATCCACTTCTGCATTATTAAAGCTAATATCCTGATTCCTTACGGCATCAAAAAACTTAGTTTCGCCTTCTTTATTCACGAGCAAGCGGATCACATAGGCCTCTCCCTTAGCCATTCTTTCTTTTGCTTCTTCAGGCTTGATATCACGACAAAAGCCATCATAGCCTGGATTCTGCTTATTTGCCATTTGTTCAGCACGGAGTGCATCTAGTCTTTCTTTATTGCAAAAGCATGGGTATGCTTTGCCTTTCTCGACCAATTCAAAGGCAGATTCTTTGTATAAATCGAGACGTTCAGATTGGCGATAAGGGCCAAACTCCCCTCCTACGTCAGGCCCCTCGTCCCATTCCAAGCCCATCCATTTAAGAGAATCTAATATTTGCTCTTCGGAGGCTTTCGTGGAACGAACTTGGTCTGTGTCTTCAATGCGGAGGATGAATTTCCCGCCTTTATTCTTGGCAAAAGCCAAATTGTGGAGAGCAATATATGCCGTGCCTATATGGGGAGCTCCCGTTGGACTAGGGGCTATTCGGGTACGGACTTCGCTCATTAAATTCTATTAGACTTGAGAATACAAATTCAAGAGCGCTAGTTTACTGGAAAGGAGAATAGTCAAACCCCAGAAAGAAGCGAATCCATTCGCCGCAACAGAAGCAGAAATGGAAGTCAAAGTGGAGGAGCAGAGAGGTGGAGGCTTAAGGAAAAGCAGAAGCTGAGACAGAGGCAGAGGCTGAAGGGAAAGCAGAAGCTGAGACAGAGGCAGAGGCAGGGGCAGGGAAAAGGCCGATACTGAAAGGCTAGCACGCAATCAGCAGAAAATCAATGTGCCATTTTATAGACCGAGCGGAAAAACTCATGATCCTCAGGGATCTTTTTACCCTTTGAGACCGTGCCATATTTAGCGCCGCTGTTCTGCACACCGCTGCTTTCACCTAGAGTCCTAAAAAAGCTGACCAGCCATTGTTCTGCCTGCACTTTCTTTCGTTCCTCACGAACTCTCTTGAATTCACCCAGCAACTCCGCTGGCCATTGAAATTCCTGGCCACTCTTCTGCAAAAGCATCATGCGAGCAAAATTCTGCTTCATGGGGTCAGTGCTTAAGTAAAAAGCAAGCCAAGTGATGATTTCCGTATCCATCTCACGAGTAAAGCCCTGGGCATGAACCACCTCATGAGCGACGCAGGTCCATTTCCAGAATTTTGAGCTAGGGAGATCCTCGTGACTGGCAACCACGACCTCAGCACTGATGACATCGTGATAAGCTGGCCCTCCGTAAGCCAAACCCATCAGCCGGGTTAGGCCCCATAGTTTTTTTACGCGCCTAACTTCTCGCCCTTTAGGATAAGATAAGTGTTTCAAGGCTGCGCCGATGGCGAGCTCTAGTTGAGCCAGGTTAGGCCACTCAGGCAGATTATGATACGCTTCGGCAGAAAAAGAATCATGCAGTTGCTTTTCTTGCTCAGCCAAAAAAACTTGCAGTTTATCGCTTTCCACACTTGGCCCCTTGAGAGCAACTGAGGGCCGCAAACGATATGCACTAGGCACTAAATCAACGGGAGTCACCCCCTGCGAAGACACCATGAGAAGCAGCACTACAGGGCACAAAAGCAACAATCGCCTTATTTTTATGCAACTCCTTATACCCATAAAGTAGGCTTTGGAGAATGGAGCAAAGCTTAGAAGCAAACATAAGCTGCCCAACAAACACACCTGCAGAATGATTTCAGATAAAGCAAAAGGAAAAAAATCTGAAATGCAACCAGCTACTTTGCTTAAAGGCAGCCCAAGATAAGCCCAATAATACTCAATAAGAAGACTCAGCAGAAACCTCCAGTATCCGAGCTACTCTGTCGCTGTAAGGACCTCCACGCCATCTTCAGTCACCAAAAGAGTGTGTTCAAATTGAGCCGACAAAGAACCATCAGCAGTGACGGCAGTCCATTTATCTTCCAGTATTTTTATTCTCCAATCGCCAATATTGACCATGGGTTCAATCGTAAAGGTCATACCTGGCTGAAGCACCACATTGCGGATGGAAGCCGTTCGGTAATGCGGAACTTGAGGCTCTTCGTGAAATTTTAGGCCAATACCGTGACCGGTAAAATCTCTCACCACGCTGCAACCTTCACCCAGAACAAAGTCTTCTATGGCACCACATACATCAATGAGTTTCCTCCCAGGCTTCACGTTTTCTATGCCAATTTCTAAGGAACGACGAGAAGTTTCGGTCACCAATTTTGCGTCATCGCTTATATCTGTGCCAACATAAAAGGTCTCACTTTGATCACCGTGATACCCATCAACAATCGTGGTCACATCCACATTAATAATATCGCCATTTTTAAGGATATCTTCTTTGCATGGAATCCCATGACACACAACATGATTTAGAGAAGTACACACGGATTTTGGAAAACCGTGGTAATTGAGAGGAGCAGGGATATGACCGTGGGCAAGAGTGTAGTCGTGAACAAGAGTATTAATCTCTTCGGTTGAAATGCCCGCCTGAATATGAGGGCGGATATAGCGCATAAGTTGAGCATTAAAAGAACAAGCCGTCCTCATGCCAATAATATCCTTTTCATTTTTGATATTATCTTTCTTCCTATAACCAAAGTGTTTATTTTTCAAAATAGGCGCTTTAGCACAACACTTCTTATACTTTTTGCCACTCCCGCAGGGGCAGGGTTCGTTAGGGCGGGTTTTGGCCATGAAATTCTGTAAAAAGTCTTAAGTTATAAATGGGCAGCTTATTGAGAAGCAGATACAGACAAGCCTGTAAGTCCTGATTCGTCTTGATGAATGAGTTCTGCCCGTGTAATGAGCTGATGGATTACCAAAAAGAGCAAATAGAAAACTGGGTAGGAGACTTCTATCATTCGGATTTTTTAAGCGCTTATCCCACTCTCATCAAAGAATACACCCCTCAACTCCTTTGCTTATTTTTTCAAAGCGCCTTGGAGCATGGCGGAAGCTTAAATGAGCTTGAATTAACCTCCTTAGCAAAAGCCCTGCAGTCTCTAGGTAAACTGGAAATACCAGATTCACTACAGGAGCATGTGCCTCACTTATGCGCAGATTTCCTTATGGATCTTCAGAACAAAGGGCGCTTGGCAAATGGAGAGGAGTGTGCTCTTTACCTTAAAGCCATGAAATTCCAAAAGA
The DNA here is from genome assembly GCA_015231345.1 of Planctomycetota bacterium. Lineage (GTDB taxonomy): Bacteria > Planctomycetota > JADGBV01 > JADGBV01 > JADGBV01 > JADGBV01. The sequence goes on along the minus strand of JADGBV010000001.1, from coordinate 10,520 downwards.
AAAGCACTACCATCAAAAGGCCTGGTCAACGCCTAAACCGCAACGATCCTTGCCCTTGCGGAAGTGGCAAAAAATACAAAAAATGCTGCCACGGTTTATTGGGCTAATTTCCTAAAACGTCTCTAATCCCCTTATTGACTTTAAAGATCGGGATTTCCGTATAGTCCCCCCTTCATTCGATTGCTCAGGCAATCCACACATTTAAGGAATATCATGGAATTATCCAATTTTTCAGCGCTGGGTCTCAACCCAACTCTTCTAGATACGTTAGAAGAGCTCGGGTACGAAACCCCCACGCCCATTCAGGAGCAATGTATTCCTCTTTTGCTTCAAGGCAGCAGCCTCCTAGGCCAAGCTCAAACTGGAACGGGAAAAACCGCAGCATTTGCTTTACCCCTTCTCAATCGCCTAGATGTCTCAAATAAAAAGGTACAAGTCATCGTCATGACTCCTACAAGAGAGCTGGCCAATCAAGTCGCTGAAGCAATGCGCACTTATGCAGCCAAAATCAATGGAGCGAAAGTCTTAGCTGTTTATGGCGGACAAGATATTCGAGACCAATTAAGGGACCTCAAAAAGAAAGTGCAAATTGTCGTGGGCACACCAGGTAGAGTTTTGGATCACCTCAAAAGGAAAAGCCTGGATATTAGCCAAGTTGATACTGTCGTTTTAGATGAAGCCGACGAAATGCTTCGCATGGGCTTTATCGACGATGTGGAAACTATTCTAGAAGAAACACCCACGAATGCGCAAATCGCTCTCTTTTCAGCTACAATGCCACCTCCCATCAAAAGAGTTGCAGATAAATACTTGTGCGGCGCACCAGAAATTGTCATCAAAACAAGAACCACAACAGTGGAAACCATTGATCAGAAATATCTCATGATTCGTCGTCGAGACAAGAAAGATGCCATCAGCCGCATTCTGGAAAAGAATGACCACGAAGGCATGCTCATCTTCGTGCGCACAAAATCAGATACTGTAGAATTAGCCGAGCACCTTGAAGGCCTAGGGCACAGCGTAGCCCCACTTAACGGCGACCTTTCTCAAAACCTTAGAGAGTACACCGTTAGCCGTCTAAAACAAGGCCTCCTTAAAATAGTCGTCGCCACAGATGTTGCAGCCAGGGGACTAGATGTGGATGGCATTACTCATGTCGTCAATTACGATGTGCCTTACGACACCGAATCTTACGTCCATCGTATCGGCAGAACGGGTCGCGCCGGCCGCAAAGGTGTCAGCGTCGTATTCGCCACCCCAAGAGAGCAAAACATGCTTAACCTCATTGAGAAAGCAACCAGGCAGAAACTTTCCCAGCTAGAAATGCCGACAAATGCTGAAATCAAGAATCAAAGAGTCCAACGTTTCTTTGAGGAAATTGAGCATATCATGAAAAATGATGACCTAGAGGACTATGGAGAACTATTATCTGATATCTGCCTTAAAAAAGGCTGGGACATCATGCATGTAGCAGCAGCTCTTACTTATAAAGCTCAAAAAAGCAGTCCTCTTTTTCCAAAATTATCACATATTGAAACTCTTGAAAGAGGCAATAGAGGAGCTAAAAAACAAGGACCTGCATTGGAAGATGTTGTACCTCTTGCTAGGTACCGTATACAAATCGGCAAAAAACATAAAATCCGTCCAGGAGATATTGTAGGTGCAATAGCCAACGAGACAGGCATGGACGGCCGTTATATTGGCGACATTAGGCTTTTCCAGGACTATAGCACAGTCGACTTACCTCGTGAGATGCCCAGTGACCTCCTTCAAGATATCGCCGAAGTTGAAGTGCGCAATGTCCCACTGAAGCTTGAATTAACAACAGAGAAGGTGACGAGTAAGTCCTCATCGAGGCCTTCAAGGGGACGCAGAGACAGGGATAGAGATAATCGTTCCCGCCCCAGCAATAGGAAAGGCAAGCCGAGCGCTGGTCCCCGAAAAGGCAGTGTTAAGGGAGCTATTCCCGGCAAAATGAAAAGTCGTCGCAGATGATAGAAGCCATTCGCTTCTGCTGATACAGACTATGAATGAGAATAAAGATTAGATGCAAATGAACAATACTCATAGCAAAGTCGAAGTTCTAGCTCCAGCTGGCAGCAGAGAATCCATGGAGGCTGCATTAGAGGCTGGAGCTGGAGCCGTTTATTTTGGGTTGGATGTTCTTAATGCTCGCCGAGGGGCGCAAAATTTCACTTCCGCCAACCTAAAAGAAACCGTCGATTGGGTGCACAGCTATAAAGCCAAAGCCTACCTCACGCTCAATATTGATCTCAGCGAAAGGGAAGTCGCTCATGCCTGCAGAATACTTGCTTACTGCGAACATATTGGCCTCGATGCTGTCATTTTAAGAGACCCAGCTTTACTCTTATTTGTGAATGACTTCCCCAAATTAGATTTTCATTTAAGCACCCAAACCAATATGAGTTCTTCCGCCGATGTAAGGGCCGCAAAATCCTTAGGGGCCAAACGCGTCATACTCGCCAGGGAACTCAGTCTCGAAGAGATTCAAGGAGCCTCTAAAGTCAGTGAGATCGAAACAGAGGTCTTTTGCCAAGGGGCCATGTGCTTTGCCTTTTCCGGTCGCTGTATCTTATCAAGCTGGGGGGGCGGAAAAAGCGGAAACCGCGGTACGTGCACCAGTCCATGCCGCGTCCCTTGGACTGTGGGAGAAAAAAGAGCCGGTCGTCCACTTTCATCACACGATATTGCCTTAGTTAAACGTGTGCCCGATTTAATGGCAGCTGGTGTTGCCAGCCTGAAAATAGAAGGGCGACTCAAAACCCCAGAGTGGGTGAGCCAAGCAACCTCTATTTACCTCAATGCCGTCGATGGTGGCGACGGCGAAAACCTTTTCAACCAAGCCAAAGAATTAGGTCATTATTCTGGCCGCAAAATCATGAGCGATTTACTTGATGGCAGTCGCACTAATTTAACAGCATGCACAGGCAGGGACCCCAAAACTGGGGAGAAGCGAACCATGCCTTGCGCAAACTGTGATTGTTTTTTGTCCCGTGATGAGAAAAAAAACAAAAGCACTGATGATGGCCCAGCCCCATTCACACCATTCGATATTCAAGAAGAAGAAAAGCCTTCCTACGAACTTAGCGTAAGCCTACTTAATGGAAATTTGAATTTTTCCATTCGTTTTGGCGAACAAGAAGAATCATGGACCATGTCTCTCGGCAAAATGCGCCGTCCGGAGAAAGCAAAAAGCCTGAGAGAAGCCTTAGAGGCATTGCAATACACACCCTTGCAATCCATGCTTTTAACCTCACTGGAGGCGCCAGAGCAACTACCCCAACTCATGCCGAAGAACTTAAAAGAAGTACAAAGTCGTATTTCAAAATTTCTACACCGGGCGACACGCATCAAACCATCTGTTGTCAAACACCCACTGCCTGAGCGAGCTCAAAACATTCTCGATCAAAGAGGACCTGGTGAATGCAACAATCGTCGTTTAGGTCATCGCCCTGAATGCGTACGCATACTATACAAAGACTTAATCAAATTTTCTGAAGAATGCACCAAAACACCCAGTAAGCTCATTGTGGAAAATGCGAGTACACAAGATATTCAGGAATGGTCTACGATCAACAAAGACATAAAAACAGTTTTCGCTTTGGCACAAGTCTTCTTCGACAAGAACGAAGAAGAGCTTCGCAAAAAATTAGAACTATGTAAAGAGAAAGGTTTTGCCGTGGAAGTCAACTCCTGGGGAGGACTGCAAATGGCTCGTGAAATAGGTGTGACATTCGAAGCTGGACAAGGCCTCCAAGTCCTTAATTCCCTGTGCGCTTTGCAGCTACACCAACTCGGAGCCCAGTCGGTCACTCTTTCTGTGGAGGCTGATCGCGAAAAACTTGAAAGCATCTGCCAAAATGCTCCCCTTCCTTTGAGTCTTGTCGTCTTTGGTCGCCCCCAGCTCATGACGACTCGTTTTGAAATCAATGCCAACTACACAGGAAAAGTCTTTGAGGATCGCCGCGATATGCGCATGGTCCCTCTTCAAGAAGATGATATCTTTGTATTCCGGTCCTTGGATCCCTTTGATATTTCTCGGCAAAAAAATGAAAAAATCATTCTCAGTCAATTGGTTGCTGACCTCGTCTGCTCCCCCAAACCTAGCCAAGAGTATGAATATTTATGCTCGAAAGCGAAAAACAATAAGGCCTTTTTGTTTAATTACGACCGCAGTTTATCTTAGACATTTCGCTTGAACCGGAATAAATGCTGCATTTTTTAGCATTTTGCCCGAAACCAGCTTCTATATCATCTTCGTGTAGGCCCCTTTTTGATTTCCAACTGGTTGTTTACTCTTTATCAGGCCTAAACTGCTTCACCTACTCAAAAGTGAAAGTAAACCAGTGACTGAAATATTGACCGAAGCCCAAACCTTAAAGATGATCCGCGAGAGCATCGAAAAAGTCAAAAAAGACTTGTCTCGTGTCGTTATGGGCCAAGAGTCAGTCGTACAGGAAATACTGATTAGCCTTATTACCGGTGGTCATGTACTAGTCGAGGGCGTGCCCGGACTAGCGAAAACAACTTTGGTATCAGCCTTATCATCATGTTTAGGCTTACAGTTTGGCCGAATTCAATTCACACCGGATTTAATGCCAGCTGATATTTTGGGAGCAGAATTTCTCGAGGAAGATAAAGTCACAGGAAATCGCCATTTACGCTTTGAAAAAGGCCCAGTTTTTGCGCAAATGCTCCTTGCTGATGAGATCAACCGAACTCCTCCGAAAACACAAGCGGCTTTACTCCAAGCCATGCAAGAACGCTCGGTCACAATTGGCGGAACCAACTATGACCTCCCCTTTCCCTTCATGGTTTTTGCGACTCAAAACCCCATAGAAAATGAAGGAACTTACCCGCTGCCTGAAGCACAGTTAGACCGCTTTATGTTTAAAATCCGCATCGATTACCCTGAGTTAACTGATGAGCGCGCTATTGCAGTCATGAGCCCAAGAACACTCCCTGAGCTTAAAATTGATAGCACGCCTGATATTCACTGGCAAGAATGGTATAAATTACTCGATGCCATGCCTCTGGCTGATACCATCATTGATGCAGCCGTCAAACTTGTGAGGGCAACAAGGCCAGAAGGAGCTGAGGCGGATGATTACATCAAAGAGAATGTTCGTTGGGGAGCGGGGCCAAGAGCCTCTCAGTACCTACTGCTTGCAGCCAAGGGCGCTGCAGCCATTGAAGGCTGCGCCACGCCGAGCATGGAACATTTACGAAGCATCACTCCCTCGGTATTGCGTCACCGCATTATTCCAAGTTTTTCAGCTGAGGCTCATCACCTTAACTCAGAAAGCATTATTGCAGATTTAATCAAGAAGTATTTATAAGCTTTCTGGAATTCTGCATCACCATAGAGAGCAATTCTTGCTCTCTAGAATCGTCAGCAAGGCCTCATGACAGTTGCAGTTGCAAGCAGACTAAGCCTCGTCTTCAATAGGCTCCATACTGACCTTAAGATTTTCGCTGTATTCCAGGTTCATCATAGCGACTTGATCAACTTTGAGCTCACAAGCCTCCTTGGTACCAAGGTAAAACGTTGCACTTCCAGACTCGTGAACCTCTAGAGTTAACTCACTTGCCCTCCGTTCAGATTTATGAAAAACCTTCATTAGGAGTATTACGACAAACTCCACAGAAGTCACATCATCATTATGACCAATAATACGCCAGCGTGGACTATAACGCAACTTGGTTTGGACGCCAGTTTCAGGCTCTAAAACTGGAGTATCTTGGGTTTGCATAAGTCTAAACATTTCATTATATTTTCTTTTCAAGCTCTCTAGCAGCATAGGCACCAAAGAGAGTATCTTTAAAGTAACGCAGGCATGACTTAAAAGACTTTATAGCTTGAGCTCGATCCTTCAAGCCCTTGTATATCAACCCTGAAGCCATCATAATTTTAGGAGAAGGCCTTCCTGATGACATAGCTAAATCCATATACCTTAGAGCACGCACTTTATCATCTAGTATCCAAAAAGAGGTCGCTAAATTAAAATAGTCGTCTTGTTGAATTCTAGGAGAAGCAAGTATAGCCTGTGCTCTTTTGCGTAACTGATAGTTCGATAAGTGTAAGGTTTCAGCGTCACAAAAAAGTTTTTCAGGGGGAGGCCCTATATACTCTGAGAAAAAATCAAATTTTCTTGTACTCATAATTTTGCGGTGACCTTTGCTGACGTTGTTCACCCAAAGGCTATAGTCAGCAAGAAAGCGTTCTTTAAATTTACCTTTCTCTAAATGCCTTTCGTACTGCCTTTTAAGTTCACCACGATTTTCAAGATTATCCGTAAGTATACGATAGTTAGCTGCGGCACGAATAATCGTATCAGCAGGAGAAATGGAGGGTGTGACTGGCACAATGAGGGTGTTTTTATCCCACTCAAAAAAACCACTGCCCTTATAAGGGACTATCACGACAGGTAAATTTTCAGGCAAGTGAGGGTCACATTGACGTATCAGCTTCAACGTATCACCCACAAAAGTCTTATTTAAAGGGTTTTTCATTTCAGTCAAAAGAGGACTGGTGAAAAACTCGCGACCTTCCATGCCACCGATAGGCAACAGGTTTTTCAGTAAAGTGATTTCATTGGAGATCAATTTCTCCTTACTAGAACTGAATTTCTTTTTCTTTTTATGCTCAATTTTAGTTTCTAATTCATTTAGAGAAATTCTTCGCTGAATTAGAGATTCGTTAATTTTCTCCAATAAAAATACAAGTTTCTTTTGCTCTGGGTCTGTGAGTGATGCTTTCATTTGCGCCAGAAGCGTTTGATGCATGGCCACAATCCGGCGTTGAGGAATTGTGGCATCCTTTGGATTAATCCTTACAGCCACCGATGCCAGCTCCACATTCCGGTCAAATTCTCCTAAAAGAATACTTTTTAGCAAAGCCATATTCACACCAGGAAGACTTTTCAGAGCAGCAATGAGTTTCCGGTAAATATTGAGACGCATATTCGCATAGTTTTGCGCTTTCTTATCGTCTATCCATTCATCAGGACTGGATGCTTGCCCAGCTTTCTTCTCATTATTTTCACCAAACAACTCAGAGTTTAATTCCCAACCCATTATCCATTCGGTTAAATAATAAATTGGATCACCAGCATAAGAAGAAGGTTGCAAAAAACGGGCTAATTTTTTTTCCGTTTTCTCAAGAAGTTCATCTTCATCAATATTCTCTTCCTCATTTTCACTACTTTCATTATTAAGAAGTAATTTAGAGTCCATTAAACCGAAATTAATGAGCAGCATTTCTGACTTAGAAAAGCTGAAATTTTCCCTTTGCATCGCTTTGAGGGTAATTTGCTCAAGCACTTTCCAGAAATCCGCATCTAATTTCCTTCTAAAAACCCCCATTTCTTTCTTTTTCATACTGGGGTCTTCAAAATTCAGAGCCTCACCATAGCGATCAACATGCAGCTTGATAGCATCAGAGAGTTCTGTTAACTCTTTGGATTCAAGTAATTGACGGATGTGAGACATGATTTTTTTGACTACTTAGTGCAGATTGTAGGACAAATCTAAGAATTCAAATAGGAGATATCATTAAATTTTAAGCATCAGCTAGCTGCTTCACATAAATCATCCTCCATTAGCCGCAAACTACGGTGAAAATTCGTAATTTTCCGATTTTTCCTTTTTTACGATTTTGGCATATGCCCGTAAAATGCTATTCGTTCAGAGATATTCTACAAAGCCTATTCCGTTCAGTATTCGTTAAGGGGCATGCCCTAATCGCTAACAAGCAATTGACGCCTGCATTTTCTCGATATTATAGAAAAATTATTATATATAGTTAATTGATTATACGCCACATTTTCTCAGCTGCCTTTATCATCCTTGCATCCATCACAGTGGCGTGGACAGACGTAAAGTCATGCAGTGGCAATATTGACTTTTATTCCAGAATGGACTTCAATGCCAATGCTAGACTAAACAACACTGGATTAATCATTGGTCAGGGCAGCCCAAAAGCTAAACTCGATGTGGCAGGAACCACATTACTTCACAAATCAGTAGGTATTGGACGCACAGCTCCTTCCTCAGCCAACCTACACCTCAATGGCACCATGGCCTTTGAACCTCAAATTATTCAAGCAAGTAATACGCCTCTAAAATCGACTATGATTCTTGCAGGTAATAGCTCTAGTAATATCATCCTCAATTTACCCGACCCTAACGCTGTAGATGGTTCGATTTATCGCATAAAAAAACACATATATGAAAATGAGTTGATTATTTCGTCAAATGTTTATATCGACAATATCAATTCATCCTCAATCTGGCTACAGCAAGGAAACCCTTATATAGAATTATACAGTTCCCAGAAGCAGTGGTTTTTGATGAGCCCTCAAAGTATTGCGCAGTTCCCAAGCTGGACTCCATATGGCCACGAGGGGATTCTAGGCCGATATGATGCTTCCAGCCGAAACACCTTCACCCTTTCGGGAGCTGAAGTCCAGTCTTGGACTGACAGCAGCAGCCAAAATCATACTCTTTCAATAGGAAATTCAGAAACAGCACCACAATTAATCAACACCACTGGCCCAAGACCAATGATTCATTTCACAGGAGATAGCTACCTCGAATGCACAAACTTCACCTCTTCAACATCAGGGAATCTAAGTATTTTTATTGTTGCAAAAGTTACTCACTCCAGTTCAGACTCTAGCTCATTGATTTCCATGAATAATAACCCACCGAATTTCGACTGGCAATGGGAAGCAAAAGTTGCTGGAGAATTTCATGCCACAGTGAGTTGCGATGGAATAGGCTCGAATTTACCGACATCATCCGGAAACAAACTTGGGTCCCTGCATCTTTACGAACTCGTTTTTGACACCAGCAGTCAAAGTATGAGCCGGTATGTTGATGGGCTTTTGGAGGCAAGTCATGACAATTACCATACTCCCATCGCCCAAAATCAACATTTACGACTATTCTCTAACCGAAATGCATCCAAAGACATGGAAGGGCTTTTGGCGGAGGTCATTATTACTGAAAACCTCAGTACCCTTAATCGTCAAAAAACAGAAGGCTATTTAACCTGGAAGTGGGGAATTTCACATCAACTTCCTGAAGATCACCCTTATTTCAGTCATTGCCCCAGATATTGAAATCTAAGCTGGATAATCAAGCCTTTTCGCTGTCACACCAACCCTCGGCATTAAAATGACGCACATGAAAGAGAAATACATCAACTTCTTCACCGATTATGGTTTTAAACGCCTTTTCGGCTCCGAACCCACCAAGGACTGCCTTATCGATTTCCTAAACGGACTTCTCGAAGACAGAGAGAAACCTATCGTTGAGCTGGAGTATCGAAACACCGAGCATTTAGGCGCACTTGAACTCGATCGTAAAGCTATTTTCGACCTCTATTGCACGACATCAGATGGCTCTCACATCATCGTGGAGCTGCAAAAAGCGAAGCAACAGTTCTTCAAAGATAGAGCCCTCTTCTACAGCACCTTTCCCATCCAAGAACAGGCTCAAAAAGGCGAATGGAATTTTAAACTCTCAAATATCTATACTATTGCGATCCTTGACTTCATCTTTGATGACGACTCTGAAACACCTGACAAGTATCTATACGACGTCAAACTGACTGAGCAAGAAACTCATCAGGTCTTCTACGACAAGCTTAGTTTCATTTACCTGGAGATGCCAAGATTCAAAAAAACAAGCACAGAATTAAAAACTCAGCAGGACAAATGGCTATATGCCATCAAACACCTCAATGCACTCAACACAATTCCGGATGAATTGAAACAAGACATCTTTGAAAACTTTTTCAAAGCAGCTGAAGTTGCAAAACTAACGCCAAAAGAGAAAGAAAATTACGAGAAAAGCCTTAAGTATTACCGTGACCTCAATAACGTCATCGACACGGCTTTCGATGAAGGTAAAGAAGAGGGCAGAAAAGAAGAAGAGGAGAAGCGTAAGGATGCAGAAGCGAAGCGTAAGGACGCAGAAGGTAAACTGCAACAAGCCCTCAAAAATATCATAGAGAAAGGCATCCCTGAGGAAGAGGCCCGAAAACTACTCGGACTAGATTAAATTACGACTTCCAATGAATAGTCTATTGCGAAGAAAAAGCAATAAACTTACACTGAACTCTACGACAATCTAATCAAACAACTCAGCCATTCCTCTAAACATCCCAGCGAGAAGCTGGGCCGACTCCCCCTTGGCTTCTATGCGCAGATTCCCTTCACTGGTTTTCTCAACCTGCACATCCTTAAATGCCTGAGCTAGTCCTTTACTTGAAGGCAAAAAAGAGGCTTGATGCACAGCCCCAGTATTCGCATCGACAGAACTAGCATTCTCAGACGGTGAGCTCAAAGCATCAACAGGCATAGCTTCAGGCGAAGAAGTTGACGCATCATTTGTCATAGCTTCATGTGGTGCAGTCGAAGTATCGCCAGAGACAGCATCAGGCGGCACAGTCGAGGCATCGCCAGAGACAGCATCAGATGAAGCAGCCGAAG
>JADGBV010000019.1 GCA_015231345.1 Planctomycetota bacterium | reverse complement strand
TATCCTTACCTCCGCCATCGGTAACGGCTGAAGATATATTAGCTGAAGAGGAATCGAATAATTTAAAGAGAGCTGAAAGTCAGTCCAAAAGCAAAAAGAAAGTGGAGAAAGATTGGTAATGAGACTTAAAGCTGATGGATACCATTTAATGATACTTGTGTTAAAAAAGATGATGTCAAGAACCTCCGTACTGGCAGCTTTTCTGCTGATGGTAGTCTCGTTCAGTATGCATGCAGAACAGGCTGGAACCAAAGTTACTGATAAAGAAGAGGTATGGCACGCCTTTTTGGAAGTGAAAAATCCGAATGTTTATCTGGGCTTGCCCATGGACTTAAATATTATGAGTATCAATAATGGCGACGTCCCTGCTCCCGATTTAAGCCACCTTGAAGGCTTTGATATTGAAGTCGGGCCTATGTCTTTTGTAAGCACTAAGGGCGCTGAAGGGCAAATGTTTAATTATCGATTATTTCCCAAGAAGATAGGGAAGATTGTTCTGCCTGAAATAGCACTGGTAAAAGATGATTTGTCGGTCCGGACAAAGAGTATGACCATTAATGTTCTGGAGCCAGAGTTGAGCTCTGAAATGTCACTCAAAGTGACACTCTCGTCTCAAAAGGTTTATGAGGGGCAAGAAGTGAGGCTGGATTTCCTTTGGACGACTACCTATGCTCTTACTGGCATTAAGTCTTTGCGTGTGGTATTGCCGCCATTGAGTAATTCTCAGATAAAGCACCTTGCTCCCATGGGTGGTGTGACTGAAGATAGCAAAAATAGCGTCGGCTTGCCTGTGGGAGGAGCACGGGTGATCGGTCAGTGGAAAGATAGCAGGTTGAGAAATAAAAAAGCCAAGAGCCTAAAGTTTAGTCGCGTTATTATTCCTCAAAAAGCGGGTCTATATCATTTTGACGAGGTTTTGCTTTTAGCTTCCTTAGACAAAAAAGCGCTGCATGTGCCACAGCAGCAGAAGAATAAGAAAAACAGGAGTTATAGTGGTTTCTCTTACCCCAGTTATTTTAATAATCAGTTTTTTGAGTTGGCGACGGAAGGCTCGTTTAAGAGAGTTTATGCCAAGTTTCAGTTAAGCCCTCTCGAGGTGCTGGCTCTACCTGTGGCTAATAGACCGACGAACTTTAATGGTCTGGTGGGCAAACCAATCATTAAGGTGAGTTGTGATGATAAAGAAGTTAAGGCGGGTGCTCCAGTGCAGCTTGAAATTGAAATTAGGCACCCTCAGCTTCTGAGCTTTGAATTGCCTTATCTTCATAATCAGGAAGCTTTTACACGCAATTACCGAGTGCCATCCAACCGTAGTCCGGCAGTCTATAAAAATAATGCCAAATACTATCAGCAAACCATTTGGCCAAGCCGAGCTGAAGTGGAAATGATCCCCTCAATAAATATAGCCTATTTTGACCCTCACCAGAAAAGGTACCTTGAGGTGGAATCAAATGAGATCCCAATCACCGTCAAAGAGGGGGATGCTTTAGGGGCTCTCTCAGGTCAGTTCAGTGAGGGCTTGAAACTCAAAAGTCATATCGAAGATTATCACGGTGGTATCTATCATAATTTTAAAAGTAAGAATCTGCTGATTCATGAAAGACCCCATACGGGTCGTTGGACTTTTAGCCACTTATGGTGGAGTTTATTTTGTGCGCCAGTTCTGATTTGCTTAGTGTTTATTATTGGGCTTTTCTTTTTGGCTCACCGCAGAAAGAATGAAAAGTATTACTTGGCAAAAGCGGCTTATAAAAATTTGCAAAATGCTCTGAAACGATGGCAGAAAAATCATAGTAATGACGGGAGTCGATTGCTAGATATTGTTGAGAACTACTTTCGAGCTAAAATAAGTTTACATCAAGGTCATATAAGTTGGCAAGAGATCAAGGAGGGGCTTAATGTATACCCTTGCCCTGAAGACTGTATGCATGAGCTTGAAGACTGGTTTGCTTTTCACCACCGCATGTGTTATGCCAAATATCAAGAAGATGACCCTCCTCCATCTATCGAGAGTTTAAATGCATTGCTTCACCAAGTTGAGAGGTGTATCGCATGAAATATACATTGTATTTGAGTCTTTTCTTCTTTTCATTGCTTTTGTCTCTAACTGAAAGAAACTGGGCTGATGAAATGGAGACGCTGCCCATTCAAGACATTCTTGAATCTAGTCAAAAGGAACTTAAAGAAGCGCACCGCACAGCTCTTTACCGACCTGCACGAGCCAAAGAACTTTATTTAAACTGTGCCCTGAAGCTAGAGTATTTAATCGAAAAAAAGAATATTAGCAATTTTGAACTCTTAATGAATACGGGCAATGCTTTTTATTTTGCCGATCAGCTAGGGAAAAGTATTTATTATTACCGCCATGCTGAAGCTTACCGGGCTGATAGTGCGTATTTGCAGAATAACTTGCGTCAAGCTCGCGATAAAAGGCCCGACCAACTTCCTGAAAGCTTTCAAGCGAGTTGGACTTTTTGGCTTTGTTTTTTCTCTGTGAGTAATCGCTTTGTTAATGGAATTTTTCTTTTCTTTTGGGTTTTGCTCTTTTTGCAATTCGCACGTTTGGCCTTACGGAAATATCAATTAATATTTGGAGAATGTGATGACTCTGAAGGGTCTCGGAGCAAGAATATGATTATTCTTAATTTGCTAGCTTTGCTTTTTACGGCTTCTATTTTGTATGCACGCCATATTCATCATGAAAGTTCGTCTCATGGAATCGTTTTTGCCTCACAAGTCACGGCTCGGAAAGGGGACGCTTATGTTTACCAGCCTTCTTTCATGCATCCACTGCACAGTGGCACAGAGTTTAGGGTTTTGGAAGATAGGGGAGAATGGTTGATGGTAAAACTGAGTGATGGGAGAGAATGCTGGCTTCCCCATAAAGCTCTGAGACTTTTTGATTTCCAAAGTGATGCAATTTAGGTGCGATCTAAAGGTCATTTATTTTAAATAAATGTTAAGTTTTTGAGGCATTTAATCTTCTGACTCGTAATAAGACAAACTCATATGCTCAGATCACAACATGGATTGTAAAACAGAAGAAGAAATTTACGGCTATAGCTTAGATTCAGAAGAAGGGGTTAAGGATCCTGACTTTGAAAAGCATTTGAAGAGTTGTCAAAAATGTAGAGATATACTGCATGAATTGAATGATTTTAATGGGCAAATGAATGAAATGTCTCCAGATACAGCGAGCTTGAAAGGAGATACGACCACTTTAAGTTCAGTCAATGAACTTGTGAAAATTGGCCCTTATAAGGTGATAAAGAAGATCTCATCGGGGGGAATGGGCAGGGTCTATGAGGGTTTTGACACGACTTTAAAGAGACAAGTTGCCATCAAAGTGATTCGCGAGCGTTTATCTGAACAAGATGAATTCAGGGAGAGATTTCTCACGGAAGCTCGGATTCTTGCGCAAATGAATTATCCGGGGATTGTAAGTATATACAGTGCGGGAGAGGAAGATAAACGTCTTTACTTGGTGATGGAGTATGTGGATGGGCTGACTCTGCAGGAGAGTTGTATGAAGAACCGGCAACAAGCCTTAGAAACATTTGATCATATCCTGGCAGCCGTATCTGAAGCCCATGAAAAAGGAATACTGCACCGGGACCTAAAACCTTCGAATATTATGGTGACTAAAGAAGGTGTGGTTAAGGTGCTCGATTTTGGGATATCGTGTTCATCTCGTTTTAGCTCAGGTCATACACAGGCAGGTCAAATTGTGGGCACCATGTCTTATTTGGCTCCAGAAATTCTGAATGGAGGCTCCTATTCGACTCATTCCGATATTTATTCCTTAGGCATATTGTTTTTCCATTTACTGAGCGGTCAGGCTCCTGCGAGTACGAGAGAATCCCTTAAAGAAAGGAAAGAAGGCACGAAAGCCCCTGCTGAAATGGGTTATGCTTTACCTGGAGAACCTGAGCTGCAAAAGTATATGGATCGTTTTTTACTGCCCCGCCCCAATGAAAGGTACCCTTCAGCTGAGGATGCAAGAAAGGCATTGCAGCCTTTCTTGGGATATCATAGCGAAAAAAAGACGCCCTCACCTTCTGTGGTTAAAGACACTCTTTTTTCAGAACAAGAAGCCGCTAAAGTTATATCACGGGCCGCACAAATACAAAGAGACCGGGATCAGTCGCTTAAAAGGGAAGAGCTTGAAAAAGCCGCATCTGAACTTGGGGTGAAAAGTGAGGGTGTTCTTTCTGAAGCGATCTCTGAAGAGAATAAACAGAAAAAAATCAAGATCATGAAAAAAATCTTATTGGCGTCTGTTGCCATTGTGCTTTGTTTGGCTTTGATCTCTTATTTAATGAATCGGCCAAGCATTAATGAAGGCAATGAAAATAACCTGAAACAAGGCATGAAAACGATTGGCCTGATCAATCAACAAAAATCCGTACAAGCAGCTTCTTCTCAGGGTAAGAACCTCAATGCGAATCAGGCTACGCATACTCCACAGCCCAAACTCATTTCTTTTTATCCCAATATCGCCAAGGTGCGTGTGGCCGTTTTGCCTTTTGTGAATGGCAGTGATGATAGCTCTTGGGATGGCCTTGCTGCTTCTTGTGCTGATTCATTGCTATTGCCCCTTAGTAAAGTTGAAGACATAACTCTTCTAGAACGTATGCAATTAGAGCAAGTATTAAAAGAAATAGATTTTAATCAAAGTCGCTATGTGGACCCTGCTTTTGCCATTGAAATGGGAAAGGTTGCTGGTGTTGATGCGACCATTACTGGAACTTTGCAGAAAATGAAAAATCAAGTTCGCATTATGGCTAAGGTCATTTCTAGTGAAACCGGTAAGGTTCTATATAGTGAGACCATTGAAGGTCAGGCTGATGATCTTTTTAACCTTCAAGATAAACTCGGCGCAAGCCTTGCCAGCAAACTCTAAAAGTAATGGTTTTGTTTCGTACCCTTCTTATTCTTATTGTTTTCTCTATTGTTCTCTCCGTTAATAGTTTATGGGCAGCTTCTTTTAAGAGGATCGGGATTCTTGATTTTGCTAACCTAACAGGCTCTGAAGAGCACGACTGGGTCTGTGAAGCTTTTCGAGATGCCTTAAAAAGAAAGTTCCAACGTGTGGTGGAACTTAATGTGATGCAGCGCAGTTCTCTACTACAAATTCAGCAGGTGCGAAAGCTATCGGGGAAGAAAATCGATGAAGGCGATGCGAGCGAATGTGCAAAATTAGCGGGTTTAGACTTTCTTGTCTTTGGTTCAGTGCAGAGCTCAGGTGAGGTGACTCGCAAGAATGCTCCTCTCCGTGTTCATGCTCGTTTGGTAGACACAATGAGGGGAGTGATTCATCAGGCTGTGATTGTTGATGGAGTGATGAGTGATATATTTGATTTGCAATTTAAGTTAGCTCATCAGTTTGTTGACCTTGCACGCATAGAGGTTTCCTTGGCTGAAGTGGAAGCCATGAAGAGCAATGCGACCTTAGATATCGAGGCTTATCGCTTGTACCATTTGGGTATGCTCGAAAAAAGGCAAAAGCATTATCAAGAGGCGATCGCACTTTTCGAGAAATCCATGGCCAAACATAGTGGGATATTGTATGCCGACCCTCATCATCAAATTGGACAGGTTTACATTGCCATGGGCAAAAAAAAGGAACTTGTGGCTCGTTTTCGTGGTGATGTGGCAAGGCTTGCCCCGGTTTATTATGACTTAGGTGTGGCGTATAAAGAAGCTGGAGAGTACGATAAAGCCATTGATGCCTTCCGTACATTTGTTGAAGCAAGCTATGAAAGCCCCATTGTTTGGGAGTTAAAAACGCAAAGTGATAACTTTGAATTGCTGCTCTCTAAAGAGAGTAAAAGAGCTGTTTTAGTTGGTGAGGATTCCATTCAAGGGGTGAATACGATGACAGGGGAACGCTTGTGGACCAATGAGCGCAAAGAGAAAGATAAGCATGCCCAGTATGAAGTGGTTCAAGAAAAGCTTATTGTGAGGACAGGCAAAGAGAGTCGACAAATCAACATGAATACGGGTCAATATGATCTTAAGGGTGGGGTGCAGGTTAGCTATTCTGAGGCTAGCGAGAGTGAGGATATCGTAATTGCCCTTTCAGAATCCATGCTGGAGGTGAAGGACGCCAAAGGAAGTAAAACCCTTTGGCAGTATGAAGCTCAATCCTCAGATAAAATCATGGCTCATGATGGCGATTCATTCTTTGTTCGCCGTGGTAAGCATCGCATTCGTGCCCTGAGCATTAAAAGAGGGCATATCCCTGGGCAGCTAGAAGGTTTGGTCGAGCTGGGCGCCTGTTTGGATAAGGCTCAGAAGAGTAAGGAATCCATAGAAGTTTATCGCTACATCCTTGATCATATCGATAATCAGCATCCGCTTGCTTTAGAGAAAGTCTTGCCTTAAGTTGCTTTGTAGCAGCGATGGAATCTACAATAAATCTGTAAAGAATGGCATAAAAAAAGTCCCAATAGAGCTTGTCTATTGGGACTTTTGCTATTAAAGTATAAGCTTGGCTTTAGTCTCTGCTTGAAAGAAACATACGCAAGACATACCAGAAGAGTAAGGCGACAGAAGCAAAGAGTTGCAAAGAAGCATTAACGTATTGGTCTTCAGGGTAGCGATTCAGCACATTAGAAGTGTCATACAAAATAGCGCCTCCAGCAAAGGCAATCATCGCGACGGAGAAGAAGGTGCCTAGCTGAAAACCGAAAAGCAATGAGCCGACTATAAGGAGTAAAGCAACCATACCTACCCACTTCAAAATAGCGCCTATAAAGGAGAAGTCCTTGCGGGTGATAAAAACAATGGCAGTTAAGCCAATAAAACCAGCAATGGTCACTAAGGCTGCACTTTCTAGAACGCCTTCTCCTTGTATTTTAGCCATATAAAGCAGTGGGACAAAAATAACCGCCTGAGCCACTACGTAGACTCCTAAGCCAAAGTACTGCTGTGGCAAGGATTTAGATGAAGCGGTAAAGTGGTTGGATAACCAGCCAACAATCATAAGGCCGCCAATGACCAATAACCAGTTTGACATAAGGGTCACGCCTATTATTTCAGCCAGAGGGGTGCTGAAAAAGATGATCTCTAGGACCACAAAGGCTGCGATGGCACCCAATAAATGGGCGTAGGTTTTTGTGATAAACTTCGCCCGGGCATCCACCTCGCTATAAGCAACGGGGCTAGCATAAGCATTCGAATATTCCATTTTATGTTTCTCTCGTAAACAAAAGAGTAGTTTGCTGAAATTATAGCATGCGTTATGGTGTTGAAATACCAATTCACTGCTTTTTAATGCGATTGTCCAATTGTGGAAGTAAGCGTTTTTTTGCTTCAGCAAGAGAAAATAGATAGAATTCTAGCTTAAAAACCTAAGGGCATTTCGGCTTGCCAGCGGCTGAACTCCGCCCCTTAGGGTATTGTTGAGGTGGAAGCTCCGAAGAATTATGAGATTCATGCAATTCCCCCTTCTCTTTAAAAGTTAAGCCTTAAACTGAACCAAGTGCTAAGTTGATTCGGCTAAATGCACTACTTTTTTCCATTTATCCATCATCATCATTTGAGAAAGGGCAAAATATTCCTCACCAAAGTAGCAGGGGATTTTTTGTTCTTTCTTCTCATTTTTTGCACTCTTGCCTTCTGTGGTCGCCTTAGTGCTCAGACTGTAGTGATTATCAAGCCTGATCAGGGTTTAAGTGGTCGCCTTCAATCCACTCTCCCTAACGCTCATGTTCAATTTGGGCATCAAGAATGGCAGGATTTTCGGACGCATGATTTCTTTTTAGGAACATTTGTGCCCACAAAATATGAGACGGTATTACTTTATGCTTTCCGCGTTGAGCAGCCACTTTTGGATGCTATTGATAGGGGTCACAAACCAACATTTGTATTTACAATTTGTGAAGATCACACTGGGCAGGGAAAAAATATATTTCCCCTGGAGATTTCTCTATTAAACAAGAACTCTCATAATGCTATGGAAGCTGCGAAAAGCCAGGGAGAAGTATTCTCTACCATAAAAGCTGAGGATTTTCTCATCGACCATGCTTATAGGCAAGAAATTCCTCAAACCGAGTCTTGGGAAGAAGGGGATGTTATATGGCTAGGTATAGATTTTACTGGTCACGAATATGAAAGCGGTGGTTCAGTGATTCTTGGAGGCGACCGTGTTAGTTTTCCTGGCAGCATGCCTCCCATGCTTATTTGTGGCCCGAAACAGATTATTTCTGAACAGGTTTCTGGTTACTCACTTCTTGAAACTTTTCATCATCAAATGCGTACGCCCTCAAGACCCGATGAAAAAAATCTTGAGTCGAGAGTCTTGCCATCATGGCAGAACCCTTTGCATTTTGAAAAGCAAATATCGCTTCTGGAAACCTTTCGTTCAGTATTGATGTCTGAGCTGAAGACAACTCCAAAATCTTATTATCACCAACCCATATTACGGCGCGGCTACCATAGTTCACTCAAAGCTCATGGCGAAGGTTGGGTATTAAAAATTCCAGTGAATGATAATGTGACGAGTATTGCCTTTGTGCCCGTGGTTGATTGTGCTAATTACATGCCACAACCTTATGGTTTTCCTCGGCGCTTTCGTATTATTGGCTCCCATGATGAAAATGAAGAGTCCCTGCTTGTTGATTGGAGTCAGGAAGATTTTTCTTTAAAGACTCAAAAACCGATCATCTTTTCTTTTCCCTTTCGCCGATATCACGATTTGAGGATAGAGGTTTTAAAAGGAGTCGCTTTACAAGATAAGCATTTTTTTGCTCTCGATGAAATTATTCCTTATGCTCAAGGTAAAGTCCGTCGTCATCAAACTGTGATTGCCCCCGAAGATAGTCTTCAGGAAAATGCCATTTGGTCTCCAGAATTTATTTGTGATGGCATTAGTAATATGGGAACTCCGCTTTGGCCTGAGCGTGTTGAAAATACGGACTTGGACCTTGAATTACTTGATAAGCATAGGGGATATGTGGAAATACAATTAGCTTTGAGAGGGGAAGTTCTCATGCATAGTTTGGAGTTATACCCTCAGGTGAATACATTAACTCAACTTCTGCCCAGCCCTTTTTTTCCAGAACGCTACCGCATAGAACTTTCCAGTTTAGAAGGTTATAAAGTCTCTGAATATGTGATCAACCATGATTGTGTGGATCCGGTGATGGATGCTATGCCCCTGGTGCATTCATTTAAGGGAATCAAAGCATCTCAGTTGCGTATTATGTTATGGAGTCGCCCTGAGGATGAAAATAAGAGTCGCATCCAGCTTGCTGAAATGACCTGTAATGGCGGGCAGCGTCTGCCTGTGGATAGTTTTATTATACAAAATAGTAAGTCACAAGACATCAATGGTCTTTTTGATAAGAGTATTAGTGGTTACCCTATGGGCGACTTACTGCCTTGGATGATTGCCTGTGTTCGCCGAGAGTTACTTGAAAAGGAAGTTGTTAACGTGGAGAATGAACTCAGTCAAATCAAGAAAGCTCAAAGTCAGTTTAGGTTTCTTGTTTTGGCTTTAGTCTTATTTATTCTTTTTTCACTCTTAGCCATGTGGGTTTGGGTGCAACGAAGGCGACATCAAAAAGAAAAAAATAAAATCCGCCGTCAGTTTAGACGAGACCTCCATGACGAGATCGGTAGTGCCATTGGGACCATTAGTTTGATATCGGAAAATATGCTTCATGCTGAAAAGGAGTCTGGAGGGCGCGGAGAACTATCAGATATACACCTCTGTGCACAAGAGGCTTCTGCTTCTTTGCGCGAGGTTATCTCGTTCTCCGAGCAGCCATCAACGGAGTTATCGCAGTGCTTCAAACTGCTTGAACAACGTATATCTAAAATGCTTCCTGGCACGGACCTCCAAATTAATATGCCAGCTGGCTCGACTTCGACTAGAGTAGGGGATACTTTTCGCCGCCACCTTTTTTCTTTGGTAACAGAATGTTTGCATAATATTCAAAAGCATGCGCAGGCTCAGAAGGTCGAAGTGAAGTTTGTTTTGGAAAATCATCAACTCAAAGGAAGCATTCAAGATGATGGCAAGGGCTTTCAACTTGGAGTTAAAAGCTATGGTATGGGCTTAAGAAATATTAACGAAAGGGCCAGCATCCTGGGAGGAAAACTAGACATAGAAAGTGAACTTGGTCAGGGGACTTCCATTTCTTTTCAATTGCCTATAAAGGAATGATGGAATCTCAAGATCAGCCGATTCAAGAAGATGTGAACCTCTGGATTGTAGAGGATAATAGTCACCTACGCACTTATCTGCACAAGTACCTCAATGAGCAGGATAACTTGGTTTGCAGTATGCATTTTTCCAATATGGAGGCTCTTTTGGATGCTTTAAATGAGCACTCGCACCCTCATTTAATATTGACAGATTTAGGGCTCCCTGGCATGTCGGGGAGCGATGGCATTCGCCGCATTAAAGAAATGGCTCCAAAAATTGAAATATTGGTGCTAACGGTTCATGAAGACCGCGAGAAAGTTTTCGATGCAATTAATGCTGGCGCTTCTGGGTATTTACTGAAAAATACCTCCATTCATGAAATAGCAGAAGGCTGTCTGAAGGTGTCTCGTGGTGAAGCCAGTCTTGATGGCCTCATCGCTCGCATGATGCTGAATTCCTTTCAAGATAATAGCAAAACCCAAGAAAGTGAGATCAAATTGACGAAACGGGAGTTGGAAATCTTGAACTTACTGGCTGAAGGCTTTATGGCGAAAGAAATTGCTCAAAAATTGTATGTGAGCATGTCGACGGTTAGCTTTCATAGCAGTAATATTTATAAAAAACTCCATGTTTCCAATCAGCGCGGTGCCATCCACGAAGCTCGAAAACATGGTTTGTTGTAGGGATTTTAGGCCTTTTTAGTGCCTACCTAGCAAATGCGCAGAGAAACTGTGAGTATTCACAGGTCTTTTTTCTCAAATCGATATATAATTATGATGATAGCGAATAGCATATTATTTTACTTTAGGAGCACTATTCATGATAAAATCTCTCATTGGAATCACTTGTTTTGTCCTAGGGGCAGTGCCTGCTTTTAGTGCAGCAGAAACAAGTGAATCAAAACCACTAAAGAGACCCAATATCTTATTTGCTATCGCAGATGACATGTCCCATGCCAGTGCTTATGGGCACAGCTGGGTGAGTACACCGAACTTTGACCGCTTAGCCAAAGAGGGCATTTTATTTAAAAATGCCTTTACCACGAGTCCAAAATGTGCCCCTTCGCGTGCTGCAACTCTTGGTGGTCGTCATTTTTGGCAGATGAAATCAGGTTCAACTCATTGGTCTATTTGGCCCAATGACATTAAAATTTATACGGATTTACTCGCCGAAAATGGTTATCATGTTGGTTTAACAGGTAAAGGTTGGGCTCCAGGCGAGTATAAAAACCGAGGTGGCAGGACTTATAATCCGGCGGGAAAATCATACGATGAGCACAGGGAAAAACCTTTGACGAGTAAAATGAGTGACCTTGATTACTCAGAAAACTTCAAGGAATTTCTCAAAACTGCTAAGCCTGATCAACCTTTTTGTTTTTGGTATGGCGCCATTGAACCGCATCGAAAATACGAAAGAGGATCTGGGCTCAAAAATGGTTTGAAGCCTGAATCAGTCAAAGTTCCCAGTTATTACCCCGATCAACCTGCTGTACGTAGTGATTTACTGGACTACGCTCTTGAGGTAAATTGGTTTGATAAATACCTCGGAGAAATTGTAGAACACCTCAGGGAAATTGGTGAATTAGATAATACACTGATTATTGCCACTAGCGATAATGGCGCTCCTTTTCCGCGCATTAAAGGGCAAATTTATGATGAGGATTTTCGTTTACCTATGGTCGCTCGTTGGGGAGCTGTTCACAAAGGTGGATCTGTTGTTGAGGATTTTATTAATAATATCGATATTGCGCCTACTTTTCTTGAGGCTGCTGGTGTCCCTATTCCTGAGGGGATGTCAGGTCGCAGTTTTCTTGATATTTTTAAAGCGAATGCCAGTGGTTTTATTGCCCCAGATCGCGATAGTGTTTGTGTAGGTCGCGAATGCCAAGATTTAGGGCGAGAGGAGGACTTGGGCTATCCAGTACGAGCGATTCGAACAAAAGAATACTTGTATGTGCATAACTTTGCCCCTGAGCGTTGGCCAGCGGGGAATCCTGAAACTGGGTATACAAACTGTGATGGATCGCCAACAAAAGATATGATTTTGGAGCTGCACGAAAAAGGGCAAAGTGAATACTTCCATTATGCATTCGGCAAAAAACCAAAAGAGGAACTATATAAGGTGACTGTTGATCCAGAATGTTTAACAAATCTTGCGGATAACCCTAAGTATGCTAAGGTTAAAAAGACACTTTGGCATCAATTAAAATCGACCTTATATGAGACTCAAGATCCACGCATTTTAGGCGATGGTGATATTTTTGAGCGCTACGAGTATGTGAACCGTAAAAATGGGCATCACTCGTGGGAGGCTTACGAAGAAAATCGTTGGCGGCCTCAGAAGTATTAATTAGTCTTTTGATTCATTCATTTCATTAATAGAGAATAATGTTTTTAGTCATTTCCTTGGAGGAGTTTTTATGTTAAGTTTTGCAAAGAAATCCATGCGCACCTTTTTAGCCATGGTTCTTTTTGGGTCTTTTGTCTCCACAGCTATAGGCTTGGAGCTTCAGTTGGACTCTGATGAGTTCTGGTGGGGAGGCCTAAGTGTTGATGGGCATCATATGCCTTTTACTGGTGACAAGCCATTTTCACGTAATCTTTATGCGAAGAACTACGGGAACCAGGCTCAGCCATTACTGATTTCAAACAAAGGCCGTTATGTCTGGTGTGATCAGCCTATGGAGTATTCTTTCAAAGACCAGAAACTTGTTGTGAATTCAGAGTATGCCACAATAGAGTCAGGTAAAAGCGGTTCTAGTTTAAAAGAGGCCTATGCTTATGCTTCAAAACAATTTTTCCCTAGTGATGGAAAAATCCCCGACGCTCTTTTGTTCACTCACCCTCAGTATAATACCTGGATCGAACTTATGTACGATCAAAACGAGAAAGATATTCTCGAGTATGCTCAGGCTATTATCGACAAAGGCTATCCTCCTGGGGTTTTAATGATTGACGATAACTGGCAAGAAAATTACGGTGTTTGGGAATTTTCTGCCAAACGTTTTCAAGACCCTAAAGGTATGATTAAAAAATTACATGCCATGGGCTTCAAAGTTATGATGTGGGTTTGCCCTTTTGTCACTGCCGACTCAGCAACATACCGTAAACTAGCAGCTGAGGACCTACTGTTAAGGGATCCAGGTATGAAACAAAATATCCTTTGGGCGAATACTAAAAATAAACCCGCTATTATTCGTTGGTGGAATGGCGCCAGTGCTTGTTTGGACTTAAGTAACCCCAAATCCCAAGCTTGGTTTAAGGGAGAACTAGACCGACTCGTAAATGAGTATGGTGTGGATGGCTTTAAATTTGATGCTGGCGACGCAAATTTTTATAAAACGGGAGTTGTATCCATGAAAGAATGCTTGCCTAATGATCACACAATCTTTTTCTCAGAGTTAGGCCTTCATTACCCTCTTAATGAGTATCGCGCTTCTTGGAAATTGGCCGGACGTCCATTGGCTCAAAGACTAAGGGATAAAGGTCATCGTTGGTCTGATGTTCCTGTCTTGATTCCTGGAATTATTGCTCAAGGCTTAATGGGCTATGCTTTCACTTGCCCAGATATGATTGGCGGTGGCGAGTACCGCTCTTTCCTAAGAGCTGATACCATCGACCAAGAATTAGTCGTTCGTTCGGCTCAGTGCAGTGCTCTTATGCCCATGATGCAGTTCTCAGCAGCTCCTTGGCGAGTATTGAGTAAAGAAAATGCCGAAATATGCCGCAAAATGGCTCAACTTCACAAAGACTTTGGCTTAGAAATCCTTGACCTGGCGAAAGATTCAGCCAAAACAGGCGAGCCCATAGTACGCTCTTTAGAGTATCATTACCCTGGCCAGGGTTATGCCCATGTTAATGACCAATTCCTACTGGGTCCTGATATAATGGTGGCGCCAGTGGTGACTCAAGGCACACGCTCACGTGATGTGATTTTTCCCGCAGGAACTTGGCAAGGTGAAGATGGCACTGTTATTAAGGGGCCAAAGAAAGTAAACGTTTCTGTGCCTTTGGAAAGACTTCCTTATTATCGTAAGAAGAAATAAAACTATTCAGATTTAAAGAGGATTTAACAGCTCACAAGCCTTTTGGTTTGTGAGCTGTTTTTTTTGGTTTATTAGTTCTTTGAGGGTTTGGAGGCCCCATTTGCCATGTCGGTTGACAGCCAATAATAGATACCCTAAAATGCTGCAAAGAATTCAAGTGAAGACATGACGAAAAAGCTTATATACGCCATTATTCTAAGTGTATCACTTGCAGGCAACTATTTGCTTTACAAAGCGAATATGAAAACAGCTTATATGTTTAAGAAGGTCAAAATAGATCCAATCGGCATGAACAATAAGCCTCTTGCATCTGGTAAGCATAGATTTTTAGTCTATGGCTCATCTCATGCACAAAACTGGAAAAGCTTTCCTTACGAACATGTTAATCTTGGCGTGGGAGGACAAACATCGGCACAATTATCAATAAGGCAACACTATCAATTTGATAATTTCCATGCTGACTATTCTGTGATTTTTGCAGGCGGAAATGATTGCAAAGCGGTTGCTTTTGCGCCATCATTAAAAGACAAGGTCATTGAATCAACTGTGGCTAATATTCAGAAGATGATTTCTGATATGCCAAGTGATAAAGTGATTATGTCTACAATTCCACCAGTATTCAAGGCGCCATTGAGGTATTTGGCCGTTGACATGGCTGAGGCTCAAGATGCAATAGAGCAAATAAATGAGCGGATGCGAAGTATGGCTTCAGCCAATGTATTGATTCTTGATTCGCATAAAATATTCCTTGATCAATATAATCTGTCGAATTTTTCAACAGATGGAATACACATGAATAGTCAGGGTTACGAATTATTAAATGAGGAACTGGCAAAACTGATAAAGCGTAATGCACGTGAATGATTATTCTGTTGGCTCAGAACAAATGATACAAAACAAAAAACTAAAGTTCCTAATCATAGTATTCATACTCTCTATTGGGTATATTGTCGCTTCAAACGGCTATATTATCTTATCTAACTGGCATAGAGTTTATTCCAGTTCAGAGAAAATCCCTATAAAAAATATAGGCGTCGTCCTCGGCTGTGCCAAGCGGACCCATTTCTTCTCGTGTCGTGTTGCAGGTGCTGTTAAGCTCTACAGAGAAGGGAAAATAAAGCACATATTGGTAAGCGGAGATAATCATAAAAAATCATATGACGAGCCCACCGACATGAAAAAGGCAATGGTGGCTATGGGTGTTCCGTCAGAAAATATCACTTGTGATTATGCTGGCTTTAGGACATTGGATACCATCGTTCGTGCCAAGGAAATTTTTGGAGCTGATGATATCACTATTATATCTCAGAGATTCCACAATTTCCGAGCCTTAGAAGTCGCCAAACGGCACGGCATACAGGCAATTGCCTATTGCGCTGAGAATGTTCCCAATAAATACAAAACTAAGACTGATATGCGGGAGATATTGGCAAGGGCATATGCTTTGATCGATTTGTATATTTTGAACAAAAAACCGAAGTTTTTGGGAAGATTTGAGCCAATTAAACTTTCATCTCGAGCAAAAATACTAGAGCCAAAAAGTGGCAAAGGGAGTTCTGCGACTTTAAACCAAAAGACTTCTCATCTTTCTGAATTGAGTAAAGGCCATAGCTTGTCTGTGTTTTGAATCTGGGTTATTGAGATGTGCGGAGTGTGGAATATCACCTGATTTTCTAGTGTAGATAGCACCTGCCCATAATCTCGATAGTCGTATCTTGAAGTGAGAAAAGATGACAAGATCTTATTATGATAAACATAAATATCTTTGTTTTTTATATCTTGCTCAGTGACGTTTGCTGCATACTTAATGGTTAAATTATCTGGGTTTTTGAAAGCAAAGTAGAAAGGTAAGTATGTGGGGTTACGCTTATCTGCGCAAATTAGTAAACTGCTTCGCTTGCTAGGGTCATTAATGACTTTTTTGAAAGCAGTCATAGCTTGAGGTTCAATTGGTCGCATTTTTTGCCACTGAAATAGGTAATAACTAAAAAGCAACAAAACACTGAGCGAGATAGCTGCGAAAAAGAGTACTTTGATTTGATATTTCCAAAGGCAAGTTTTCTGAGCGACCTTATCAATCATAAGTGCTGATAGAATAACAAGCCCAGGCAAGGTAGATATGATATCTCTTTTGGATATGGGAAGAGGGTTGTAATAAGAGAAATTAGTTGAGCCAAACCAATATAAACCTATTAATATCATAGTATAATACCACCAAAACCTCATGTTGCGAGCTACTGCAAAAATCGAAATAATAGCAATGGGGAAGAGTAGACCGTATTCAAGAGTGAAAAGCTTAATGGGAGATATGGTTACTCGTCTAATGAGAGCTTCTAGAGGAACCCGACTCCACGACCATAAATGATCTTCATGGAGGCTTTGGATAACAAGAAAGCGTGCTATGGGATGGCCATAGATGTAATAAGAGAAAATGCAGTACCCTATGAGAAGAACAAGTCCACAAAGAAAGGCCGCAAAGTGAAACCTTCTGAGTAAATCCCAACGGCGATGATGAATATCAAAACCAAGTTGAAGTATCCACAGGGGTATTACCCAGTAAGCCGTCATTTTTGTCAAAAAACCGCAAAAAAGTAAAGTCATGCTAAGTAAAGGAAATAAGATCCAGAAACGGTGATGCAAAGTGTCATCTCTTCTCCAAAGCAGGTAGCTAGCAAAAAACATAAACATTGCAGCAACAATATCGGGGAATAGTGTGGATGACCATTGGTATAGTGGGGCTGATAAGACACAAACTCCGGCTCCGATTGCTTTAGTTTTAGAATTAGGGAGCACGAGCCACACTCCTACTATAAGGCCAAGGACTGTGAGCATGGGCCAGAGATTTGTTGAATAAAGAGATATGCCGAATAATTTATAGAACAACGCCACGGGTGCTGTGAGTCCAATGCGGTAATCAAATGTTAATACATTATCTAAAAATCCATTTTCAGCTAAAGCAAAAGCACGCGATGAATATGCAAAAGGGTCAGAGGGGGCACAATTCTGAGGATGGAGAATCCAGATGATTACAAATGCAATTAAGCAGATGATTAGAATAGAGATGTCTTTTAATGGGTTTTTATGCGCTGTCATAATTTTTGTGTTACTGCTTATTAAGATGAATCTTTGACAATATGATAGGGTGAAAATGTTACCCTTGCTTTTAGCCTAAGGCTTCAGGACTCCTAATCATTCTAGCTTTCTTAAGAGCAAATCAATGCTGTTCTTTGTCTTTTAGCCCTGCGAAACCAGGTTCTTCATACTAATATTGATTTCTTCATTACTCTTCTAGAATCTTAAATCCTATCGCATTTTGGCTTGATATTTGGTCGTTTATGTCATGCTTTTGTGCTATTCTCCTCTTTTGCTCTTGTTATGTCTTGGAAAAATAAAAAATTATTCCCCCTCATTATTATTGGTTTTGGTTTGATTCTTTTTTCTTTTTGGCTTCTGTCGAAAAAGTTCTTTTCAGAATCTGATCCTTATTCTCCAGAATCATTTTGGCCCACCGTAACCTTCGAAGCCAATAGCTTCTATTTGCGCCCCATGAGTGATAGTTCGAATATTGCTCTTTATCATTCGGCATTTCCATCTTCTTATTTCACTTTTTCCATCCCAGAATATGCTTATCAGAATCTTGAGACAGGAAAGGGGGTTCGCGCTGAAGGAATTCAATGGAATCGTGTTAAAAAGAATCATTACACATTTAGTTGGGAAGCCTCAGATGAAGAAAAAGAAGATAATGGCATAGATTTTTGGGGAGAACTTGTAGCCTCAAGTAATAGAGTGGTGTTCAGCCTTAGGGCTAAAAATGTTTCTGATCAGGTTTGGTCAGTCAAAGGGCCTTATCATGCTCATTTACTTTGCTTGGCCTGTGGCAAAAACCCAGCTTTTATCGATCCCAATGGGGAAAGAGCTTTTATGCGAGAAGGAAATCAATGGGAAAGTCTTGCTCATAAGCAAAAGGGGCAACCAGCACGAAGAAGTTTAGCTTACCCGCTTATCAATCAAAAACCTGTTGCCGTAAAGCAGTCCAAAGATGATGACTGGTTCTTGAGCCTGACTGCCACTCCCGCGCAAACAATCTCATATTGTTTGGTCGAAAGAGTTTCTTGTATGCATGTTAATCCAGATTGGGGTTTACTTAAGCCTGGAGAAGAGAAAACTGTCAATGGAAAAATTGAAATCTTCAAAACCAGTATGAGAAAACTGTGGGATCAGATGATTATTGAGCCTAGAGCGAATGAGATGTGAGGCTGAGCCTGGTTTAAGTTGATTTTATCTTAAAGCGTTCTGTTACTGCTTAATGAAGAGCTTATAATTCGGTTTTAAAAGTAGGCTCGCAGTTGATCTTTATGAGCACTCATCCATTGGTAAATCTCTTCCAAGATATCATGGTTTTTATATTTTGGCATCCACTGAAACTCCTGCTGAGCTTTTCGGGAATCAGAAATATAAAGAGGAATATCTACTGGAGATGTCTCTGGGACTGCAGAGATATTTACCTTTTTACCCGTAATATTCTGGCAATAATCAGTGAGTTCACGAAGTGAAAGCGATATTTCGTTGCCGCCACCGACATTATAAACTTGTCCATTCCAGTCGCTGACTTTCTCCAGTTGTTTAAGGAGAAGAAAGAATAGGTCTTTTGGGTGGAGTATATCGCGCACTTGCTTGCCTTCGCCCCCAAACCCGATGTAGCTAAGCTTTTTTTCATAAAGGTGTCGAGCCATCCAAAGAGTGATGACTCCTTGGTCCACTTTGCCCATCTGCCTGGAGCCTGCCAGTATTCCACAGCGATTGATGATAGCTTTCATATTATAAGTATAAGCATATTCCTGAAGCATTAATTCCCCAGATAATTTGCTTGCTCCATAAAAAGACCTTGCTCCCTGAAGAGTGAAATCTTCTGAGATACCTTGTGCGGACCAGCCGGTAACTTCATTTGAGTCTGCAAAAGCAAATCGAGTCTCCTTCACATTGAAAGGTAAATGGGCTAATGGAGTAATGGGATAGACGCGGCTGGTGCTTAGAAAAATGAAAGCAGCATTATTTCTATGTGCCATCTCTAAGCAATTCAACGTACCATTTAGGTTATTTTGAATAAGATGATCAGGCTTTCCATCTAGACCCGCTTGAACAGAAGGCTCAGCAGAGCAATCAATCATTAAATCAAAAGGCGGGATCTTGTCAAAATCTTCACGGCATCGAATATCCCCATGATAAAATTCCAGATCATTCTCAAGAAGTACTTGAAGATTAAGCTCACTTCCTCGCCTGACTAAATTATCAAGAATGCTGATTTTGAGATTCTCAAATGATTCCCTAAAAGCGAGAGCTAGGTGAGAGCCAACAAAACCAGCGCCACCTGTGATGAGGATATGTTTAAAAGGAAACGCGGCTGTCATAAATTTTATAACCTTTTTGAAGCGCCTTCGATAATATCTTGAAGAATATGATCACTATCATAAGCATATTTCCATTCGGGAAAATGATTTTGAAATTTACTCACATCGGAGATGTACCAAATATGATCACCAATGCGATTCTCATCTAAATAAGATACGTTTGCTTTCTTTCCCGTATAAGATTCTATTTTTGCAATCGCTTCACGCATGGATATATTAGAGTGTCTGGATCCACCAATATTATAAACCTCTCCAGACCTAGGTGCTTTGAATGCATAATAAAAACAATTCACTAGATCTGAACTGTGAATATTATCTCGGACCTGCTTGCCGTTATAACCAAAAATACGATATTCTTTCCCCGTTAAGATACATTTTGTCAAATAAGCCAAAAAGCCGTGCAGCTCAGCACCCGAATGCATTGGGCCTGTAAGGCAGCCGCCGCGAAATGTCATAGTTTTTAAACCAAAATACTTGCCATATTCCTGGACCATAACATCTGCTGCTAATTTTGACACCCCAAAGAGGCTATGTTTACACTGGTCCACACTCATCGTCTCATCGATTCCCTGTGTGTATTGGTGGCTTGAATCTATTTCCCAGCGATTTTCCTCTTCGTGCAGGGGTAAGAAGTTGGGAGTATCACCGTAGACTTTGTTGGTTGAGGTAAAGATAAACGGGGCTTGAGGGTGATATTTACGAGTGGCTTCCAAAAGGCATAAGGTGCCCTGGGCGTTAACACTGAAATCTGTAAAAGGCTCCTGCGCAGCCCAATCATGAGAAGGCTGAGCGGCTGTATGAATAATGAGTTCGATATCATTCTCTTGAAAGATGGCATTCATGGCCTTCTCTTCACGGATATCAGCATCGATATGCTTATAATTATCAAAATCACTTTCTAATTCCTTGCGTGACCATTCTGTACTAGCGTCATGACCAAAAAAGTACTTGCGCATGTCGTTATCAATACCAACAACATCATAGCCTTTTCCGCAGAAAAAACGTGCCGATTCAGCTCCAATTAGCCCACCAGAACCAGTGATTAAAATTGTCATAGAAACTCCTTTATGTGAGAATCCTATCATTGCTTTTTGGAAATCAATGATAGGATTCATTTGTTTTAAAAAATACATAGCCCCCATGCCCTTCTTAGTACTTATGAAAAGTCGAATCTAATCTATGAAGTTATCTGTCGTTATTCCAGCACATAATGAAGAGGGAAATATAGAGAAAACATACGAGGAGCTTAAGTCTGCCTTGGATGCAAGGAAAATTGAATTTGAAATTGTTGTTGTAGACGACAATAGCTCTGATTCTACGCCTGCTATTCTGGCTAAACTTCAGCAAGCTGATGGTAGAGTCAGACCCGTACGCCGTAATACAAATAATGGTTTTGGGCGAGCGGTAAGAGAAGGTATCGCCAATGTTAAAGGTGATGTTGTGGTGATTTATATGGCCGACCTCTCTGATGACCCACAAGATGTTATTAGGTATTACGATAAAATTCTTGAAGGCTATGACTGTGTTTTTGGTTCTCGCTTCATGAAGGGGGGGCAGATTGTAGACTACCCAAAATTTAAATTAGTGGTTAACCGTATCGTTAATTTTATGTTATCCATAACTTTTTTTACTAGTCACAATGATCTAACGAATGCTTTTAAAGCCTATAGAACACATGTCTTAGATAATAGCGGACCATTTAAGTCAAGTCATTTTAATATTACGATTGAAATGTCCCTGTCTGCACTTATCAGGAATTATAAAATT
>JADGBV010000199.1 GCA_015231345.1 Planctomycetota bacterium | reverse complement strand
TTTATTTGATCTTGAAGATGAAATTGATTACCTCGATACAGCCATCGAAGAGGTTCAGTCAAGAGATGATACCCTTAAAGATCGCAAAAGCGAATGGGAGCAAGAGCAAGAAACTCTTCGCAAAGAATTGGCCGCCCTCAAAAAAGACAACGATAAAATTAAGGCAGAGACACTGGCTCTCGAAAAGAAAACTGCTGCACAAAGCTCGTCACCAAAAACTCAGCGCAATAGTCGACAGCACTCCCCTCCTCAATTCACCATTAACGAACTCAATTTATTAGAAGTAAGAAGTTCGCATGTAGAGCAGGATGCAAGGGATGAATTCATCAAACAATTCTGCCGGGACTACTCTGCCGACCCTTGGCTCCTCAACCTTCTCACGGAGCCCAGCACCTCTTTTAACCTTAGAGAAACTTTCGAAATCTACAAAGTTCCCGATGTGAACGAAATTGCCGTCTCACCTACAGGACAGGGTATTATTTGGATTTCAGGCACACAAACTCTCAACAGCTTCTCTTTCTCCAATCCAATACCAAGGAAAGCCCACACGACAACCTTTCCCATGGATGAAATCGTTTATTGCAGGAACCCCAACTATGCTATCGGCACTAGTTCCAGACACTTATCCTATATTCCACTCAACAAGAATAGTATCACTTTCAATTGGGCCAAGCAATATGGCAAAGTGATCCCATTTTGTTCCGAAAAGTCCGTTAAATCCTTTAATATGTCAGATCAGCACCTCTATTCATTCGAGACACAAGCTGATGAGCACGATAAAAAAGGCATACTTCAAGCAGCTACCGACTTAAAATTTCTAGGCGATGGCACTCTTATTCGTATGGATGGCAAGAATCTCTCCATTCATGGCGTGAGTGGCTCGCACATTTCCATCGGAGAAGTGGATAAATGGGGGGTATTCCCTGGAGCAGCTTTCGCTAATAAGTTTTATGCCATCAAAGGGGCAAAAGTGACTCTGCTGCATACTCAAACAGTCAAGAAAGGTGAAGGTGATGATGCGCCAGAATCACTTGCCATAGTAAAATCTATGGCGCACGTTTTCAATACAAATGTTAGCTCCATTATTCCCATTATTGGCATGAGCAAAAAAGCTGGCATCGTTTATTTAGAAGACCAGTCATATAGACTCTGGATTCCTGAAGATGATAAAATCTCTGAGCCAACTCAGTTCGAAGGCGCCCCCTTAATAGCAAATGCCCATGATTTACTCACGCGCACATCATCAGGTTTCAACTTATATCACCTCCAGTCTCCCAAACTCAACAGCGAGAAAGGCCTCAAAAAGCTTTTTTATAAAGCAAAACTGGGTGGAAAAGAAATATCACTCATCAAAGAAATCGAAAGAGACCTAAAAGTGAAACTCAATTTCATCTCATTTCCTGAAGAAGGCAGTCAGCAATTTCTAGCTCTTAAAGGCACCCGTGTAGAAGTATGGAGTGCCTCCCCCCTTAAGCGATTAGCCATATTAGGCAATTCTCCAAAAGGCACAACCAAGGTTGTCTATCACAAAGAACGCAACACCATTCTGACACAGGATAAGGAAGACAACTCATCACTCTTCAATTTATAGACCAATAGTAGCACTTCATTTACAATCGAATAGAAAGGGAACGCTTCACAAAAGACCCGAAGCATGAACGGCCTATTTAAGATTTAAAGCCAAATGGAAAGAATAAGATTGGGATTACATCGCCCGTAAGGACTTGGGGAAAGAAAGACGCACCGTCGTCCCTTCACCTTCTTTTGAAGTCAATACCAGCTTCCCCTGATACTCTTCCATAATATTGGCACCTAAACTTAAGCCCAAGCCAGAACCGCTTGTGCCTTCACTGCTTTTCCCCCTTGTGAGCGGCTCCATCACCATTTCTAAATCTTCTTCGGCAATTCCTTGACCATTATCTTTAATAGTAATCACTTCAAACTCTTCGTCATGCTCTCCTCCAATTTCTATCATAGGGCTACGACTAGCATCATGATATTTCAAAGCATTACCCACAAGGTTTAATATAAGTTGAAAAAACAAACCATAACTCCCCTTAAGACGAGGAAGGGAGTCGCAAACAATTTCAGCATGGTTACTCTCAATGCTAGCACCCAAAAATTTAGTCACATCATTCACGAGCTCGTTCATATCAACGCTTACAGTATCTTCACTTCGCCCGTATGCTGAATGCTCTAAAATACTATCAAGAAAGGAGTAAGCCTTTTCTGCAAGCTCATCCACTTGCTCAAGCCCTTCTTCAGGGCTCATAATATCGTCCCCCATAGCAGAGCATAACACACGAATATGAGCTAATGGATTACGTATATCGTGCGCCACAGAAAAAGAAAATTGCTTTAGGCGCTGATTCAAGATATTGGTTTTTCTCAGCAACTCATCCCTAGCTAAGCTCGCATCCCTGACTCGCAAGCCCGAACAGATTCGCGCTTTCAAAGCATGCCACTCTACGGGCTTAGAGACATAATCACTTGCACCCACATTAAAGCTTTTGACCAAGTTCTCAGTATCGGATAATGTCGTCACCATAATAATAGGCAACGTCGATATGGGAAAATTCTTACGGATTTCTGAGGTCGCTTCGATTCCATCCATAATGGGCATCATGACATCCATCAATACGAGATCGACATCATTTTCAGCCACATATTCAAGGGCTTCCTTGCCATTTTCAACGACACTAATTTTAAAATTAGGCTGACGCCTTAATAACATTTCCAGTAAAAAAGCGTTATCAGGCTGATCGTCGACTATGAGAATCTGGTATTCTTTATCTTCCCGCACTCTATTTTCTAAGATGATTCATTTAACTCGTGGAAGAGTTTATCGTAACACCTTTGAAAATCCAGTTCTTTCTCTTTTTTTTGCGTAACTTTTTGAATTGCAGATAAAACGGTCTGATGAAGCCTGCCTCCATAGAACTGACCGATTTCTCTTAGAGTGTAATGCTGATCATAAGATAAAGCCATCGCCGTATGCCTCGCCAAGCTAATATGACGCTCACGGCTTTTAGAAACCAATTTTTGAAAGCTAACTCCAAAGGCCTTAGAGACGGCATTGGCAATAGCATGTAAATCGTTCACACTACCGTCGGAAGCGCCACCATAACTTACCGAACGCAGATGATCGGAAAGAATTTCTCGCACAGTCGAAACGCAAACATTGCCTTTTTCTAAGGAAGAGTAAGCCTGAAGTTGTTTCATGGCACCTAATAAATCACCACAACTTTTAAACTCAATATCTTCAATAAAGCTGCGGCATTTTCCAGATATTTTCCAGGCTTGTTTTGCCATGCTCTGCTCTATGAGTTTTTTCCTTGTCGCCTCAGATGGCGCTGTCAGACGAACTTTTAAGCCTGAAAGCAGAAATGAGGATAATTTTGGAGAAACCAATTCATAATCGAGAATGGGATTACGAGACGTTATAACGATATGTCTTTTTTCCCTTTTTAGCACCTTAAAAGTATTAAGAAGTTCATTGACTGTCTTCGTTTTCTTGCCTTCCAAAAGGAAATCGAGATCTTCTAAAATAAAGATTTTTTTTGAGCGAATAGAAGCTCTAAATGAGCTGAGCTGACCTTCTTGAGTCGCCCTAACATAAGAGTTCAAGAATTCTTCAGCATGCAAATGAGCAACTTCATTCATTTTCCAGCCATCAACGATCGCCATAGCAAGGTGAGTTTTTCCTGTTCCATGCTCTCCAATGACGGTTAAAGGAGAATTATCCAGCTCATGGGAAGTGAGTGCTTTGGCAGCCACATAGGCAAATTGATTTTCATGGCCAGACACAAAATCTTTAAACGAAAAGTCGTTAAAGCGAGGCTGCTGCTTTTCGAGTAAGAGGGCTCTTTTCTCAAATGCCAAGGAATTATCTTGATTTACTTCAATCTCTTTTTTGTTATTTTGGGTTATTTTTACCACTTTTATGTCAACAAGGACATTTTTACCCCAACAGCCAAGAGACATCTCTTGAATAGGGCCTAAGAACTTTTTGCGAATAAAATTTGCTGCAAACTCATGAGGAACTAATAAAACAATTTCGCCCTCTTGGTTAAGCTCAACTTCAGCCCTAGAAAACCAAGTAGAATAAAGGCTTTCCTTCCTGACAATCTTCTTGATTTCAGAAAAGAAAGACTCCTTCTTAAATGGGAGTTCTAGTTTTAAATCATTCAAATACAGTAATTTAATTTAAGCGAGCTAAGAGCCCTGGAGTGTACTGCCAGGTCCTAAGGTTCAATTAGAAGAGCTCGTAAAAAAAAGAGCGAAAACCTTCAAATCGTTGTTTTTCAAGAGATAAAATTTAATAACAATCTAAAATAAATCTAACAAATCTTAGCTGGTTCATCTTTGAAAGCACAGAGACAAATTGCAAGACTCATATTATACATGTCTCATTTAAATGACCCAATTATGGGTCAAAATAATATGGTATTACCTAAATAAAATACAAACGTATTTAATCAATCAAGGTTTACTTTCTGGAACATTAGTATCCAACTTAGCTGGCTTGATTTTATCTCGGGTACGAAGTGAAAGAGGGTATTTCCGATCTCGCTTCTTGCTCATCCCTGGATCTCGACGAGGAGCTCGGATTAATGTCGGCGCCAAAGTATCCCTAGGATTATCAACTTTGGCTGGAGATTTCCCCACCTTCGCTTGCTGTTTTTTTGCCTTAGCCAATGTTTGTGGCAATGTATCAACTTCAGCCTCAATTTCCTGAGCCTCACTTGTTCTTTCCTGAGCATCTTGCAGCACCACAGAGGCCTCAGGAGAAGTGTCATTCTCCATAATCACTTCAGTCTCAATTTCCAAAGTGGAATCCAGAGGAATATTTTGTGCCTTAGGAGCCCATTCCTTTAAAGCCACATTATTATCACTGCGTTGCCTCTCCAGACGAACCTGCAGTTGATCATTTGACTGAGGAGCCAAGTCTCCAGCTATCATTTCTCGACCTCCAGTCTCATAAACCGGCTCACGATTGACTGAGTCACTTGTATCCATTCGCTCCATATTCACGTCTCGAGCATAGGTATTTTGCTTCTCATCTTGTTCACGTAACTCTAAACTGACAGCAACTTCTTGACTGACGATTTCTTCACTGGGCTGTGTGATGGCTTTCTCCATTTTCACATCAGGCATATCGATCTGAAGTTTTGATGCCACCCTAGGACCGAGCGCCGGCAAAGCTGGAACATAAGCCGGATTGGCGGAAGCTTCTGTACTAATTGCAATGGAACGATTTTTTTGTAAATCGACAACAATGGATGAATCTTTGGGCAAAGACAAATCTTGCGATTTAATCTCACGCTTTCCTTGAGACGCCAAGTCAATCTTCTCCACTTGATCACCTTGTTGTTTGAGTTCTTTATCAATCAGCTGAGATTTATCCAACATTTTAGCTTCTGTTTTTTTAACAACTAGCGCCCCCTTTTCTGATTGACGGTCCACTTCAAGGTCGATATTTTCAGGTTTACTTTGCGCGATGGTCTTTGGGGTGAATTTTGCTTTATCGACAGCACTTTCATTTTCGTTTCGCTGAACCACTAACTTATGGGGAGTCTCTTCTCGCTCCTGCCTCTTTTGCATCACCGCTCTTCGGAAAGGGCGGTCATTCACAGACTCAATCTTCGCCACTTTTATATCTAGCTCAGGCTTTAAATCCCAACCATCTCTTTCGTTCTCCATCACTCGCTCTACTTCTTGTAAGGGAATCGCACGAGATTCTTGAGTGATTTCTGGAATTTTAGAGTCCACTCGTTGAACGTTCACCTGAATCTCTCGAGAAAACGTCATCGGCATAGGCTCATCAACCTTAACTTGAGGAGCTTTCTTGACCACAATCTCTTGCATATCTTCTGTGCTTTCGGTAGGCTGATCACTTTTCGACTCTTCCTCATCAGGAGTCTTTTCAACAAGTACTTCTTGAGACTCGATTTCTTCTATTTCAAAATGAACGAGCTCAGGTTCTTTTTCTTCTTCTATCGCACGAGGGGGAATCATGGACCTAAAAGCTAATAGCGCCAGTAACAAGTGAGTCGCTGAAGAAGCACTTAAGAATAAGTCCTTACTTTCATGAGTAAAGAAATATTTAACCCCATAGTATAGGGTTAATAATAACAATATGCTTATGGTGATATAGAAAAAAGTAGGCGGCAACTGAGCAAAATAATCCCATCGAAGTGATCGCTTAACTGTATGCTCACCACTTTTAAAATAAAAGTCAATCAGCTTTGCCCGCTCATCCAGCTCATCCACATCCCACGACCAGTACACATCAACACTCGCCCCAGCATCCAGAGTGAGCTCATCTGCATCTAATTCACCGAAGCCGTCCATGGTCAAATCAATCACGCCACTATGCGAACTCTTATTGATAAACGTGTATTTCATGCTGGCAAATTGCCCTTCCACCACTTGAAAAGTGGGCACTTCTTCAGGAGTCACACTGAAACGAATGCTTAAATCTTTTGGAGGCAAAGGTGCTGGAGCTTCCACGACTTTGGGCTCTTCCTTATCTTTAATTTTTGTCAGCAAAGATTCAGTAGGGGCTATCTCCATTTTAGGCATAACTCTATCTTTTATGGGAGCGTCTTCACGAATCAGAGGTTCCATTTCCAAAGAGGGCAAAGTCAAAGGCAGTTCTATTTGCTGAGGCTTAACTTGAGTCAACCCAATGCCCACACCACTTCGGCGCGAAACAGAAGATTCAATCACCTGAAAATCCACAGGAATTAATATCTCTTGATCACCAATTCCTAATGCAATAGAGCCTCCATAAGAGCCCAAAGGTTGATTCTGAGGCACAGAAAAAGTCATATTAAAGACAAAAGGCTGAGAAGGAAGAAGGGTGACACTTTCGGGCAAGCCAACTTCAGCCCATGGAAAGTCAAAACTCTCACCACCTGCATTGCAAATAATCTTATCTCCTCCCGTAAAATGCACCTTACGCTCATTTCGACCTTCAAAAGAAAGTCGCAAACTCGCTCTGCCTTTCGCACCTTGCTCCACCTTGCCCAGATCCACGTAGAGAGGAAGGACAGATGCTAAGAAGTAATCCTGTAATTCTTCAGCACCTTCAAGTATATAAAGTGATTCTTTTTGTGTGCGGATAAAATCC
>JADGBV010000198.1 GCA_015231345.1 Planctomycetota bacterium | reverse complement strand
CGGAAATAACGAAAATACTTTTGTCGGCCAAATGATTATGTGCTCCTTTTTGCTTTAAATTTAGCCTCAAATATGAAATTACAAGAAGGACCTCATTAATATTTCATACACTCACTCAAGCTCTATATTAAGGCAAGCAGGTTTCAAATCATAGTGTTTCTTTTTTCAAGTTTTTAATTGTCGGCTTATTTTTTAAACTAGGATACCATATAGGGATCAATATAGACCACAGAGGATATCATAATGGCTGAACAGGTTCAACAGGCTGGAGGGGGGAAGTTACTTCATGATGCCAATGAACAGTTAAACCAAATAGCAGCTAGTATTATCCGCCAAGAATCAAGCCCCATTCGGCAAGTCAGCAAACTCATCGAAACAGAACAATTAGCCGAATTAGGCACAACTCTCGTTCGAGCAGAAGACAAACAACGCGGTATTGTTATTGATTTGCTGAGCTAGTCCATTATACTGGCCCCCTCAACTTATATCTAAAAACTCATGAAGAAGCTACGCGTTCTCGTTGTTGATGATTCCGAATTGTTCCGAACTTCGGTGATTAAGATCATACAGCCATACGCAGCTCAAATCGATGAGGCCAAAGAAGGCTTTGAAACTTTTCTTATGGTTCACAAAGCCATGGAGAAAAATGAGCCTTATGATCTTATTTTACTTGATTTGAACATGCCTCAGTTTCGGGGCGAAGAGTTTATTAAAAAAGTCAAAGAAAGTGCAGCACTTCACAACCTTCAAGACGTGCCTAAAATCATCATTCTCTCTTCAGAGCTCAGCAAAGCAAAAATGGTCGAACTCATATCTGCTGGTTGCCAAGATTACCTAAAAAAACCTTTTCAGCCAGAAGAGTTAATTTCGAAAGTAAAAGAGAGCTTTAAAGACTTAGACAGCTAAAAAAGCCTTTTATTTCAACTCATCTCGCACTTTCAAAAATTTATCCATCTCTTTAAGGACAATATCAACTAGTTCGGGGTCAAATTGGCGTCCTCTTTCTTTTTTGAAATAAATGATGATTCTTTGCACTTCCCAGGCATCTTTATACACTCGTTTAGAATAAAGAGCATCAAAAACATCAGCAATAGCAATGATTCTTCCGTAAATATGAATTTCCTCACCCTTTAATCCTTGGGGATAACCTTTGCCGTCCCACCTTTCATGATGTTGATGAGCAACAATAGCACCAGCTTTCATAATGGACCTACGTGTATTTTTTAAAATATCATAACCCAAACGAGCATGAGTTTTCATTATTTCAAATTCCTCGTCATTAAGAGGACCTGGTTTATTAAGAATTTTA
The DNA here is from genome assembly GCA_015231345.1 of Planctomycetota bacterium. GTDB lineage: Bacteria > Planctomycetota > JADGBV01 > JADGBV01 > JADGBV01 > JADGBV01. Next base: position 5,831 of record JADGBV010000198.1, on the reverse strand, counting down.
TCTTCAATGCCAATTTTTCCTATATCATGTAGGGGCGCAGCCTGTTTTAAGAGATCACGTTCAATCATACTCATACCCAATTGTTCAGCCATGATATCCGCATAGGCTGAAATCCGTATGACATGATGGCCTGTTTCCCGAGAGCGAGTTTCTACGGTTTCACCCAAAACATAGAGAAGTTCTGATTGAGTATCCAAAATCTCCCGGTTCAAATGAATATTTTCAAAGGCAATGCCCACATTAATGGCAAAAGTGCGCACTAACTCTTGCTCCAACACATCAAAACCACCAATTTTTCGGAAATAAAGCAAATTATTCTCACAATCGCTCGTGGGGAAATAACCAACATAAATATCATCCATAAAAAAGCTGCTCTTCTTATCCACAGCCTCATTAAGCATGGTATAAAGATTTCGTGATATGTTGGAGTCCGAGTGTATTTCAGTGATTTCTTGGAATTGCCCCATTCCAGCAATGACTTTAAAAAAGTCACTCTTCTCAGTAGCAGCAAAACAATCTGAGTGCGCCAGTATAGCCCCTTCCTCCAAACCCATCATAGATACAAGCTGCATTAAAACACCACTAGCAAAACGATTCAGTTGCCGAGGAAGAAATAAATCAGCTGAGGACTCAATAATATGCTTAAGCCCTTTCTTACTTTGAGCTATGATTTTCAAATCCCGATAAGATCTTAGGGAGGAGATGACACTAGAAAATAACTTTTGTGATGTGAGTTCTGTTTTTTCCTTATAATCATTAATATCATAGTTCATGATGATCTCACGCTCAGGGGCCTGCCCAGGCTGACCTGTGCGCAAAATAATACGCACTAATTCATTCTTAAGCTCTCTACGTACTTTCTCCACAACCCGTAGCCCAGCATCATCTTTTTCCATTACAACATCTAAAAGAATAAGGGCAATGTCGTCGTTGAGCTGGATCTGCTCTAAAGCTTCTGCTGCACTGTAAGCATGCAAAAATTTTATGCTTTTATCTTCAAAAATAATATCACCTAGAACAAGCTCCGTGATCCGGTGAATTTCAGGGTCGTCATCGACAATTTGCAACAGCCAATGCCCTTGCGGGGCATTGGGCTTTATTTCATTTTCTGCTGCAAACAATATTTCGACCTTTTAATCCAATTGAGAGGCAATCCTCCCATAATAATTATTTATTAACTCTTTGTTTTATATGGTTTTCCGACACAAAGCATCAACACCTAATGTCCCTTCCAGTAATTGTATGTATTCCTTTTTCTGCACTTCTTCTAATTTCTGACGAATATTCTCTAAACGAGTCGACAGCCCTAAGCGTCCCGACTCTTCCATATGATGATTATCCTGCATGAAATTCTTCAAGCGCACGATACTATTTTCATAAAAAGAAATATCATTGGCTTGCTTCCTTTCTAGCCTGGATTTATACCAATCACTGCTCAATACATATTCACGAGAAAACAAGTCTCTCACCTCAGGATCCTCTATCCCTTTACCTTCATAACTGCCAGTCAACATAATATGTAACAAGGCTTTTAAAGGAGGAATAGCAGCATCAACGCTACCATCATCAATATACGATTTCGCAACCCTTTCCTGCGCTTCAGTAATGTTAAAAACGCCATCGACAAAAGAGTCCATATCCTGCCTCTCAGGCTGTAAAACATCAGCACTAAAAACTGTTTGCGGGGTTTCAAAGACTTTTCCCAGGTGATCGTTCACAAAATCTTGAGTAATACGATAGCCCAAACGTGAAGCTAATACTTTTTTGCCTTTATGCTCAAAATCAGAAATTTTCTCTAGATACCCCTGAGCAATCATATTTTCAGCATCACATTCTTCTTCGCTAAGACGACACCATAAGTCTGGAATAAGAATACTTACGTCGTGATCCATACGATAGTTTGGACCAATATGACCGGCCGCAGTCGAAAAGCCACTGTAGCCCGTTAGAATAAAGGAAAGCAAGGCATTATTAAGGTCACTCGTTGCCACCAATGCATTAAAAGGCCCTTTAGTTAGAGCACCTTCTGAACCGGCTCCCGTTGTTGAAGGTGATTTACCCGTTAAGCTACAGATATAATCCATAAAGAGCTCAGGAAGCTCCTGGTAATGTATGGGGCTATAGACGGCTAAAGCTCTTATGCCATTTTCTTTTTCCGCAGGGTTATTTCGACGTCCCGATAAAACAGAATTGACAGGTATATGAAGAGGGGCTTTCTGAGGAATTTTTCGTTGCAATCTCATCCCAACCATTCCTAAATACTCCTTCTCTCCGTCAAACAAAGAAGCTTTTGTTTGCAGATAGCGAGGATTTTTTGATGGTTTACCATCAACAATGCGTGGATGGGAAGATGCAACAAAACCAGCGCCATCATTAGAAAGAGCCACCTCACCAATCATATTCTTCATTGGATCGGTATACTTATGGTAAGTGATCGTTTTATTCACGATTTCTAAAGCATTCTCTTTTTTAAGAGGCTCAAAATTCGAAATAAAATTTCCTGTTGTAGATAAGTCATACTCTGCATCGCGATCATAGCCTCTATTTTTAGCTTCGTCTGGTCTCTGAAAGTAACGAAACTCGCAGTTTTGTACAATTTTAAGACTTGGATTCTTAGTTTCTTCATTCAGGTACTGCAATTCAGAGGAAGGCACTATAACAGAAGCGGAAATATCATCTTCCCATTGGAGTTTTTCTGAAGGCAAATAGTCCTGCCTAAGCTTACATGTCCACCAAGTGCCATCTGGGTTCAAGCCAACACGCAAATAGCTTCCCACGAGTTTATTATTTTTATACTTTAACTCATTACCCGGCTCACCATTAATAACATCTACACTAAAGTATTTTGTCCAATCATCTCCCCATGATGAGCGATAGTGTCGTTTGAGTGCCATCGCAAAACTCAAAATGCGGTTAGGAATAGATTGCAACCAATTATTATATTCATCTGTATTGTCAGCAGATGGGTTCATCAACTTGATTGCAGACCCCAAGCTTCTTAGCTCGTCCAAAAAGCTCCTTGACTTATAGCCTGACTCTTTCGCCTCTTTAAAGCGTTTACTGAAATCATAATTCACAATTTCAGTCACTTTTTCAATATCTTTCTCTAAGTCATGAACATAGACAGAGCCAAAAATAATTGCGTCGCGTATGGACTTGGATATCTCAGATTTTCCCCCACCAGATACAGTACAAGGCTTATGAATTAATGATCCCTTAGGATTGATGCCAATTAAGCGCCAAGTATCGGCAACATAATGTTTTGCCAAGCATACTCGAAATCCAGAAGGATAAACATAGGTTTCTCCATGGAGAATCTGATGGGTCTGTCTTGTTCCATCATGCATCCAGCTATAGCTTTGCGTATCGTCCTTGGGGGCAAGATGAAACTGAGTGTCTTCAGGCACATAGATAATCTTAGGGTATTTCTTATCAACGCCATAACCTTCAGGCTTCATTTCAATGGATTCACCTAAACAGTTTTCCACATCAGCCAGCTTATGACCTCCCTCTTCGGACAACAGATCTTTTTCAAAGTGCTCACCTAAATTAAAGGCGGGAAAAGCCAATGCACCACCCGCATGCTCTTCTTCACATAGCCCATATAAATTTGCCGAGAAACCAATTTGCGTTTTCACCTCTTTTTTACTGTAGCCATAATAATTGTCAGCGATAATCGTTACCATCACTCCTCTATCATCACGTGCACAGACCTTAAACGCACTACCGTCGTTATACTTTTCATTTTCCTCAACCCAGCACATGCCGTCTTTTTTCTGGCGCTCTGTAGCATAATCAACATGAGGCAAGCCAAGTTCTTTTTTTGTCAGGTTAATTAAGTGAGGAGCAAGAATAATACATCCCGTATGCCCCGTCCAATGCTCTGGGTCTAAGCCAGCATCATGCTCAGCTAAAAAGGGATCCCCCGCATTACCAAAAATAGATTCAACAAAATCTAAATTACTCACTAAATTGCCAGGTGCAAAAAAACGAATCTCAAGTCTTTTTTCTTCCACAAAGCCTTTTACTTCTGGGCAAACCACAGGCTTAAGCATAAGAGAGACAAAAGTTTCAGCCTGTTCTTTTTGGCTGGAAGTAAAGGGAAGTTTAAGTAAATCAGCAGGTGGGTTCACTGCAGCATGAAGCAACATACCATAGACACTTTTAGGCACTGCTTTCTTATCTAGAGGAATAGGTAGGCCACCCTCAGCCACATGAAAAACACCCTTTGTTGTCCTGCGGTCACTGCGGGGATTATTCAATACGCCCTGCTTGATTCTATAGGTATTTACAATATCTGTGATATACTCATTTTTATCAGGCGCTATTGATAATTGCCTAGCCAGTCCGTACCTATCTAAGATAAGTGTTTGACCCGGCAGACGAGGCTTAACGGGTAGATCTGAATTTTCTAAGTATGAATCGAGAAAATCCTGAATCCTTTGATCCACAGGGCAAAGGTAATTGGATAATAGGCGATTTTTTGCTTTAAAGCTCTCGATGAGGTCATGGGCAATTTCCATATCCTCAAAACCCTCCTTATTATAAGTAGGCAAGCCTAAAGAAGACATTTTTAAGTTAAGATAACGAATGATGCGATCACGCTCCTCCTTATCATTCTTCATGCCAATACCTAATGATAACCGATTATCTCTCATTTTTCTATTATTTATGCATGGTTTAACAAGTTTATCTTAGTCTAGCCCCAATAAATTCGAGACTATTTTTACGGAAATTTCAGCTGATTTTTTTTCTCTAAAAATACAGCAAAAATAGAAAAAATAAATAGGTGATTTATTTGACAAAGACAGCTCCCCAATAAACTAACTCTCACTGCGGGTGTAGCTCAGTGGTAGAGCGTCACGTTGCCATCGTGAATGTCGTGAGTTCGACTCTCATCACCCGCTCTACATGAAACCAGTGTTTAAACGCTGGTTTTTTTTTGCACTTTATTCCCGGGTCCTATGATCTATAAACACTCGGAAATAATATTATGAAACTGGCCATTTACCATAATTTACCTACTGGGGGAGCCTTACATCACCTAAGTCAAGTTGCAAGAGCCCTCCACCAAGCCGGCCACGAATTGCACTTATTCACCCCCAGCTGCGCTGAACAGAAATTTTACTCTTTCAAAGACATCATTCTCTCTCATAGCCAAATTCAAAGAGAGAAATGGACCGTCAGCCGCCCCATACTCAACCCCATTCTCTACAGAAATTACTTAAAAAAGTGCATCAACCAAGAGAAAGACTTGGCTGAAAAAATCAACTCAGCCGGTTTTGATGGCATCTATCTTGGCCAATGCCAAACATGGACCGAACCGCCCTTACTTAAATTTCTCAGCAAAGATTTGCCCAGCATTTTGTATTGCGCAGAACCCAAACGCAGTTTTCACGAAGAACGTTATTTGAAGCAAATCAAAGCCTGGCCATGGTGGAAGAAAGCTTATCGCTTACCGACCATTTCTTGGATGAAAAAAGGCCAATATGAAAATATTCAACATGCAAACAAAGTATTATGCAACTCAACTTTTTCGCAAAAGAATATTTCCAAGGCATACCCTGGCATTGAAGCTGAAGTTTCCTATATCGGGGTGGATTCCGATGAATTTCAGCCCTCAAAAGAAGTGACAAAAAAGCATCAACTCATTAGCGTTGGCGCACTCGACCCGTCAAAAAATCATGGCATGGCTATCGATATTGCCGGGGCTATTAATCAGAAGCCTGAACACAATACAAATATCAAATTCGAAGTCAAAATCGTCACGGACCGCTCATATGGAAGAACAGCTGACGAGCTCCAAGAGAAAGCCAAAGCCCTTAACGTCC
>JADGBV010000197.1 GCA_015231345.1 Planctomycetota bacterium | reverse complement strand
GCTAAGTAGTCTGCAGTCAAGCTTCTGATATTAGTGCCGAGATCAGCAATGGATTTGCTGTCTGGGCGAGTTGTGAGCATATGCAGATCAGCAATGACAATATAGGTGTCATATTTGTCTTGTAATTTGACTCGATTTTTCAAACTTCCAACATAATGCCCCAGATGAAGCTGGCCTGTTGGACGATCTCCTGTAAGAATGCGTGGTGTCGGAGTCAATGTTTTTTTTCTAATAAAAGATTGTATAAAGTGGTTTAATTTTGGAAGTTCGCAGTAGACTGCGATGCCCCATTATTAAGGATGATAAGTGTTAATTAAAAGCCTAGAATGTATTGGGAGTTGTAGGTCTACAAGTTCTTGTGGTTATCTTTGTGATATTGCTATTTATCAAGTAAATAGTAAGAAAAACAGGAGTGTAATTTAGATGTCGGAAGAATCAGTTAATAGGATAACTGACCAAGCAGTTGAAGCTCGTGGTTTTGTTATGTATGCGGATGATGAGTGGCTTTCTCTGTATCTTGAGCTGCGCAGCGGTGTAGCTATCGATGCCCTCTATGAATATTTACATTCTAGAGAAATAAGCGAAGGTCTAGACGATGCAAAAATAGCTCAGATGGTAGAAGACTTTTCTGAAGGCAAAGAGGTTGAGCGAGAACTTATTGCAAGTGGTAAGCCTGTCCGTCATGGCCGAGACGGCTTTTTGGAGTTTCAAATTAACATGGAGTCCAATAAAGTCGAAGTCTCTGATGCTGAAGGGAATGTGGATTTTCGTGATTTAAATTTAATTAAAGAAATTCATAGTGGGGCACCCATTTTAAAAATCATCCCCCCAGATGAGGGTGAAGATGGTATTGATATTACGGGGAAAACCTTGCAGGCCATCAAGGGCAAAAAGACAAAAGTTCGCCTCGGTAAAAATGTGCATATGGAGGAAAAAACAAATACCATATATGCGACTGCTGATGGTCATGTTGAATACGTTGACCCTCTTGTCTCCGTTAATGAAGAATTTCTAGTGAATTCTGATGTGGACTTCACTATTGGTAATTTGAATTTTATCGGTTCTTTAGTTTTCGAGAAATCTATTCCTCCCGGTTTTACAATGATTGCGGGAAAAAATATAACTGTGAACGGTGTTGTGACTGGAAGTAATCTAGTTGCAAAAGGTGATATTACAGCAGAAAATGGCATTACGGGCAGCGAAAATACTAAAATTGAATGTGATGGTATTTTACGTTCAAAGTTTCTAAATGAGGCCATTGTGCTGACCAAAGGTGGCGTGATTTGTTATTATGAAATGGTACGCTCTCAGGTAAAGACATTAGGTCGGCTTGTTATAGAAAATGGTGCGATCCGCGGCGGCGAAGTCTATGCTCTAGAAGGTGTTCTGGCTCATGAACTCGGAGCTCCTCTGGGGACGCCAACTTTCATCTCTGTTGGTGTAGACTTCAGTGTGGATGGGAAAATTGAAAAACTTAATGGCGCTATCGAACAGTTAGCTGAACAAAAAGCTAAATACCAAGAAGCTATCGATCCTTTTATGAAAAACAAATTCCTGCTTCTAAAGGCGCCAGAGTCCAAGAAGTCTGCGGTTAAAACAATCTTAAATAAAATAGAAGGGCTCAAGAAAAAACAAAAGCAGATAGAAGTTATGATTAGTGATCAAGAAACAAAGAGATTCGATAGAACCAAAGAAGTTGAAATTAATGGCGCCATATTGGATGACGTGACCATTACAATAGGTAATAAAAAGAAGAAATTCGATAAATTTGGTCGGCGAAAAGGGGCTATTTTATATGATAAAAAGTCTTTCGAGATTGTATTCAGCAGGAGAACTTAATGTCAGATCTTAATAATATGTCCTTGGAGGACCTCGTTAAATTTGCTGACGAAGGTGTTTTGCCTGCAGAAGAAGGTCAAGCCAATCCAGATTTACAGGATGATTCAAGTGCAGATGAAATGGACTTTAATGCTTTAAGTCCAGAAGCACTATTGGCAATGGCGGAAGGCAAAGAAGTTCCCTCTGCTGCACCCTCTAAAGAAGAGCCAGAAGCTCAAGAGGCTTCGGAAGATGAATTGCTTGCCATGCTTGAAAATACAATCGGTGAGGATGAGTTCGAAGGCGGGACTCAAGAAGCCGATATGGAGATTGCCAAAAATATCGAAAAGATCAAACTTAGAACATTGGCCAACAAACTGGGAACGATGGCTCCGCCTCAACTTTTTCCTAAAAATAAAGATGAGATTTATTATTTTCTCTCATCCATGTCAGGGCAATGCCCTGCAGTTAATTTAGAAAATGCTAGTGATAAATGTGAATTTATTGGCAAAGCTCTCATGACACTCGATACTTATATGCTTTCAGAAGTTGATATGAGTGTGGATGAGCAAGAGGTGCTTCAGAAATTATTTAATGAATTTGCTGAAAATACAGTTAATGAATCTGAAACGCGTGAATTGGTTTCAGAGCAATTTAATTTTGGTTGGCAAAATACATTGAAACTGCTCAATCGTGATGTGAAGAGTTTGACTCGTTTTTCTCACGAAAACCTGAAGCCTATTTGGGTATTACTCAAGTTCTACGAAAGTCTGAGTCGTGCTTATGGGTTATGCCGAGCGCTCGATAGTTTGAAGGCTTATAAAGAAGATATCGAGGTAAAGATTAGCAAAGAGGAAAAAAGAGACGTGGTGAATGCTTTTGAAGATATTCTTGACCTAGCCCCTCAGTATGGGCTAAAAAAATTGGATTATATTAATCGCAAAGGAGCATTTGAAGCCATTTCCCAATTAAACTTAGAGGTTATCCTAGACACATTGAGATCGAAGAAAGCCGGAATGAGATGAACTCTTTTGATGTTATGGTGATTGGTGGGGGGCACGCCGGAATAGAAGCCTCATTGGCAGCAGCTCGTATGGGCGCTAAAACTGCCTTATTAACAATATCTTCAGAATCCATTGGTCGCATGAGCTGTAATCCAGCTATTGGCGGCATTGCTAAAGGTCAGGTCGTACGGGAAATTGATGCTTTGGGAGGCCAGATGGGCAAAACAGCTGATGCCACGGCCATGCACTTCAGGATGCTCAATACATCTAAAGGGGCGGCAGTTCGCTCCCCGCGTTGCCAATCGGATAAATACCACTATAGCGAGATGATGCAAGAAGTCATTCGTGACTCGCAAGTTGAAGTCATTGAAGGAATGGTTGATTTGCTCATTATAGAGGAAGGGCAATTGTCTGGACTCGTGATGGCTTCAGGGGAAAAGATCTATGGATCAAAAGTGATTCTGACATCGGGAACTTTTATGAATGGCCTCATTCATCGCGGTGAGAAGCGTATTCCTGCTGGTCGAGTCGATGAGCCTGCTTCAACAAGTCTTCCTGAGCAACTCAAATCCTTAGGCTTTCGTATGGAGCGCCTCAAAACAGGAACTCCTCCCAGGGTTAAATTGGGAAGTTTAGATTTTGATAAAATGGAAAAACAAGATGATGACGAGAAGCCTCAAGGTTTTTCATTTCAAAGTGAGTCATTCGAGTCTCCTCATATACCTTGTTATATTACTTATACCAACGAAAAAACCCATAGGATTCTTCTGGATAATTTAGAACGTATTCCTTTATATAATGGCCAAATAGAAGGAAAGGGACCACGTTATTGCCCGTCCATCGAAGATAAAGTTTGCCGCTTTAGTGATAAAGACCGCCATCAGATTTTTGTGGAACCGGAAACAACAAGGACGGACGAAGTCTACTTGAATGGCATAAGTACCTCTGTTGCCGAAGATATGCAGCTTGCCATGCTTAAGACCATCCCTGGTTTGGAGAATGTGGAAGTGATTCGCTATGGTTATGCCATCGAATATGATTACTTGCCACCTGAGCAAATACAGGCCACTATGGAAAGTAAAAAACAGCCAGGCCTCTATTTTGCTGGGCAAATTAATGGCACGACTGGTTACGAAGAAGCAGCCTCTCAAGGTTTACTTGCTGGTATTAATGCTGTCCTTTCTTTGCGTGGCGAAGGTCCTTTTATTTTGGGGCGTGATGAAGCCTATATTGGTGTTCTGGCTGATGACCTAATTACGAAAGAAATCTTTGAGCCTTATCGCCTTTTTACTTCGCGAGCTGAGTACCGTCTTATTCTAAGGCATGATAATGCCGACGAAAGGTTGATGACTTATGGTTGGAGACTAGGTCTGATCTCAAATGAAGTCTATGAAAAGATGAAAAGAAAGTATGAGAAAGTGGCGCAAGTGAAAGCTTGTTTGGCTTCAAAATATGTGAATAATAGTTCGTATTTATCATTGCTTCGCCAACCTGAGTACTCTGTGAGTCGTATAAAAGAAATGGAAGCGGCTCCTGCAGAATTGTCTGAGCTTAGCCATGAGGAAGAATACTCATTGGAAGTCTCGGTTAAGTATGAAGGTTATCTGGTAAGAGAATTGCGCAGAGTCAAAAAAATGAAGGCCGGAGAAGCTGTGGCTTTGCCTGGAAATATTGATTACATGGCCTTAGAGGAAATGCGCCTTGAAGGCCGCGAAAAGCTGGATCGCTTCCGTCCTGTCAATTTGGGGCAAGCCCAGCGTATTGCAGGGGTGAATCCTGCCGACATACAGATTCTAGAGATTTATCTCAAAAGGCGCAATTGGCCAGTACTGGCAGTAGAAGCCTAGAAATCAGCGCGGTACCTTGCACTCCTGCTCCGTTTTGGCGACCTTTACTACTTCTTCTCTCTAACGCCTCTGCTTTCTTTCTAGGAACTCCTGCTTAGCCTCTAGTTTTCTCTAGCGCTTTTGCTTTGCTGAATTTTTAGCGCCCTATTTCTAGCCTTTGCGCGAGAAAAGGGTCGAAGCCTTTGATGGCCAAGATTTTCTTTTGTGTTTTGCGGTAATTATAAGCCACTCGTCTAAATATCACAGCATCACCATCAAAAGTCACATAGCAGCTACGATTATCATGGTCACGGGGTTGGCCTACGCTACCTACGTTGATTATCGCTTTTTCATCGCCAAATAAATACAGGTTACTCATGAGGTCTGCGGGGCGAATAAATTCCATGTTTTCAGTGAATACGCCAGGAATATGAACATGGCCCACAACACAATGGCGGTCGGGTATTTTATCAAAACGCTCTCTCATAATGGCTGGGCGCTTAATATCATGTGGGAAAATGTACTCCATAACATGATTACAAGGTGAAGCATGAAAAGCCACAGTGCCGTCTATATTAAATTCTGTCGGCCACCCTCTGATATAATCAAGATCTTCTTGGGATAAAATGGACCTCGTCCAGTCGATGGTCGTGCGGGCCCTTGGGTGCATATTATGAGGGCTACCGTGAATAAGAGCATGTTCATGATTGCCCATAAGAATCACTTCAGGCTTGAGCTGCCTGATGAGCTTGAGGCATTCAGCTGGGTTGGGCCCGTAGCCGACGACATCACCTAGAACTACAACGCGAGTAATGTTTTTTGCTTTGATGTCTGTGGCAACTGCTTTTAAGGCTTCGATGTTAGAGTGGATATCTGAGATGATGGCTATCAATCAATGATCTCCACAGTATGGGGTCTGGTGTTGTGTTTGTTCATTTGTTTATGAGGCCCCCGTGAGTTGACCATCTTTTGCGATGGGGTAATCACCATTCATACAGGCATAGCAGTATTGGTCTTTGGTTTGCTTCATGGCTGTACGTAGGCCCTCGATGGAAAGATATGTGGTGCTATCGGCATTTATTTCGGCTGCGATGCGGTCATTATCCATTTCCATGCGATATGCAATAAGTTCTTCTCGAGTTGGCGTATTTATTCCATAAATACAAGAGTGAGTGATGTGAGGGCTGAAGAGAACAAGGTGAACTTCTTTGGCTCCGCCATCTTTAAGCATTTTAATAAGGATTTTAGACGTTGTGGAGCGCACGAGAGAATCGTCGGAAAGAATGATCTTTTTGCCTTGAATCACATCTTTCACGATATTGAACTTTAAGCGGACAGCTCTTTCGCGGTTACTTTGCCCGCGAGTGATAAACGTTCTTGAGGCAAAGTGGTGACGCAGTAGGCCCATTTCCATTGGAAGGCCGATTTCTCGGGCAAATGCTATGCTGGCGATGGTGGCACTGTCTGGAACGGGAACTACGACATCGGCATCTATTTTGCCTTTGAGTTCTCTTGCGGCTTGAATGCCGAGTTCTTGTTGAGTGCTATAGCCAGGCTTGCCAAAAAGTTGATTGTCCGGTCTAGCAAAGTAAATATGTTCGAAAACACATTGTGTGAGCTTTTCTTTGCGATTTTCTAAATGGAAGAAAGAGCGCTCTCCTTCCCAGGAAGTGTGAATAATCTCTCCAGCATCCACTTCTCTTTCAAAATGACCTCCCATGAGATCGAAGGCGTTCACCTCGGAAGCCAGCATAGTTTCACCTGCATCAGCGTTACCCAGTACAAGGGGGCGAAAACCGTTAGAGTCGCGAACAGCTGTTAAGCCCTCTTCGCTTAAGAAAATAAGACTAAAAGCTCCTTCAAGTTCACTTACAAGGCTGATGATTTTTTCTAGAATGGACTTGCCCTTCATATGAGGCAGCAGCGCAAAAATGACTTCACTGTCAGAGTGTGAGCTGTACATATTGGGGTATTTTTTTCTTAATCGGTCTAATCCACACAGTTGGCCGTTGTGGACGACAGCAACTTGATGAATCTTGCCATCAGCATCCCAAAAACGTCCCCCAAAAGGTTGGGGGCTATGGGAGCTTCCATATGTTGTATATAGATTTTGGCCTAAACAAGCTCTTGAATCGATTGCTTGAGTTAGCTCATTTGGGAGGACGTCAGCGACAGCCCCTTTACCTGAATGCACAGATAACTGATTTTCAGCATTAATATAAGCAATGCCACAACTATCATGACCTCTGTGTTGGAGCGCATATAGGCCTCTAGAAGTCCAAAGGGGAGCTTCTTCTTTCCCGATAATACCAACAACACCACACATACGCTAAGAAGTAGTCCTAAAAATGAATTGCTTATAGAGAGTAGACTTGCCCTTCCATGGCAAAGTCCACATCGATTTTGTAATTATTATCAAGTTTGTACTTTTGCCAGCGCTTAAGAAGATCATCTAGCTGATCATCTGTTCGAGCAGGGTCATGATGAGTCATTAGGATTTTTGAGACCTCAGCTTTTTCACTGTTATCTATAGCGA
>JADGBV010000196.1 GCA_015231345.1 Planctomycetota bacterium | reverse complement strand
TATTCTTCCATATGCTTTGCCAGGGCATTGATTCCAACCGTGAAGGAGACAAAGCCCAATGCACTTCGAACACCACTGGAATCGAATTGACTAGACGGTAATAAGAAGAATGGAAATGATATTTCTGCCCCAACTTTGCACTTGATGTTTTATGATACCCTTGTTCCAGCAGATAGCTCTCCAACACTCCCTGAGCCTCCTTGTCCACCCACACGTCCATATCTCCAAAACTTCTCATTGCCGCATGAGGTAAAAGGCGCCATGCCATCCATAAACCCTTGAGAGGCATGACTTTTATTTTGTGATGCTGACAGAACCTCAATAAAGCCAAGGCCTCACGCTCTAAAATCTCAAAGCGGTATTGTTGATGTAGAAACTGATTCATCAGCTCAGCAGGAAGCTGAGTCAGCGTAAGTCCATGCTCCAATAGAATACCGGAGACATAAGAACTCAAACGCCATTGATTCAGCAAGCTGTAATTGTTCTTGCACCACAAAAGCAAGTCGGGGCCATCGCCTTTAACTTGGGCAGAGATGAAATACTGCATAAATTCTGCGAATTTATTCCAAGTAGCGAACTCGTCCTCTTCTTTAGCCCGGCTGATTATTTTTCTAGACGCCATGAGCCGATTGAACTCTGAGATCGTTCAGTTTGAGCACATGATGAAATTCTAGATAATCTTTAATGATCATCTGGTGCTCAGCTATGACAATCAAGGAATCCGGCAAATGTTGCCGGATGGCAACTAGTATCTTGCACCATAATCCTTCATCCAAGCCAGTGCTAGGTTCATCTAAGATTAGAAAAGCTGGTTTCTGCCACACAGCCCTCAATAAAGCTAGCCTTTGCAGCTGACCACGAGAAGGCATGGCATTAGCTCGAAAGAGTTCTTTATCCCAATCACCCAGCCAAGGTAAATCATCCAAATCCATTGTATGCACCCACATATTTAATTCTTTTTCTTCCTGGGGGCTAAATGGCTCCGGAAAAGCCATATTCTCACGAAAACTACCGGGCCAGAACTCTGGGTTCTGAGCTACATAGGCGCAACTATTAGACAAACCTGCATGAATATCTAATTGGCCTTGAGCATTCTGATGAAGAGCAATAAGAGATTTTAGCAAAGTGCTTTTACCACTACCACTGGAGCCTTGAACTAATGCCGTATCCCCTTGCTGCCAGTGAAAATCAAGAGGAAGGAGTCCATGCTTATGTTGATCTGGTCCAAAGTAAACTTGCCATTTATGGCAGATGATGCTTTCTTTAGGTCTTGTAGATCCTCCACCAGCTAGCTGCTTATCTTCAGTTGAGGTATTCGTATTCTCAGCTGAGACTTTCGAATCCCCCGCTGAGGGATTCACATTTCCAGTTGAGGAGTTCGCAACTATAATATTACGATGATCTTTTAATTGCCCGCCATAGAGAATTTCTCGCACCCTTTGCCAATGCACTTTCATTCCTTGAAAAGAAGCCGATGCATTTAAGCACTGACTCAAACCGGATAACAAACTTAGCCCAAGGTATAAACCATCTACAGGAAAAAGCATTTCGCGGCCACTCTGCCAAAGGTAAAGAATCACAAGCACGAAACTTATACGCATAAGTTCAGCCAAGGAAGGCTGCAAAGAATGAAGAGCACTCAATCCCCAACTATGCTTATCTCGCCCCCTTAAAGCCTGTTCATAAGAACCCTCTCGCTCTCCCAAACGCCCAGATACTTGAAAATAATCGAGGTGCTCGAGAGTGCTCTTGTGTAATGAAAAAAGCTGATCCTCACTAGTCATAAGTCCCTTAGAGAAAAGGCTCACTCCTTTTCTGATAACAATAAAAAAAGGAACTGCTAGCAAAGGCAAAGCTAAAGCTGTTATTGCGATCAAAGGTTCAGTAGGAAATAAGTAGATAAGAATACCAACGATACGAATAAGGCTAACAACCAAATTGGGTAAACTATAACTCAAACTACTGAGTATATTATTATAATCAGTATTCACACGGTTAAGTACTTCTGCATGAGAAAGATGCTTGGGCGGATTCTGAAGCAAATGAGAAAAGAGTTCTTTTTGTGCATTGCTGCGGACACCTATGGAGAACTTCTCACGAAAAAGAGAACAAGCAGCCTTTATAGCCACTGCAAGAAAAAACATCACTATAAGAAGATAAAAAACCTGTGAAGAAGCGTCCTTATTTTCGATCAGTTTGTAGAGCTCACGGGAAATAAAGATTGCTATAATAGGGTCCAGCAGTGCGGCCACCAATAAGAATAGCAACTGTTTTGGCTCACGGGACAGTTGTTTTTTGGCAAAGGCAAAAAGGCCCATAACTGAATTTAAAAGAAATCCCTTTCTTTCAATATCTCGACAATATCATTGCGCTGACGATTATAATCTAAATGAAAACATTCTTGCTCTTGAACTAAGCGATAACATAGATCGATAGAAACTTCCATATCCGCCTTAAGAGCAATAGGGTAAAAGAGTGTTTGCAGAACCAAAGGCAAGCCGGTGTTTGCATTGACGGCTGTTATGGAAAGATCTTCGTGCCCAGGGTCTAGAAAATACACGCGGCGCAATGGCCCGTGCAAAGGAGAACGATAGCGCCCCGAGCCATGCCAAGGAGAACCACAAACCAGAACATCTTTAAAGGGGGAGTCTGAAAAGGTTAAAATATTGCGGTCATCACAAAGAAGAATTCCTCCTAAGTCCGCTTCTTTAAGAGCATCGGCCAATGTGGTTTTCCCTGCTCCCGAAACCCCGCAAAAAAGAGTGACTTCGCCTTTGTATAAATAAGCACTGGAGTGAAGAGTTAATGATTGATACTGGGCGAAGGTATGCATAAAGAAGAGTTCGTCCAGGGGGTAGGTTAATTCATCACCATAAAAAGATAAGCTATTATGGGCTGGATTGAGAACGAGGCAAGCTGTGGGTCGTCGCTCCTGACCAATGGTTGAATAGAGACTAAAAAGTAAATTTTCGCCTAAACGGTGTGCTTTCCAACTACTCCCGCTATCAAAAAGGAGTTCACTATTCTCAAGGTCTAGGGAAGGAAATTTTTCAAAGGCCCCTTTGTATGTTAAGTCCCATTCGCTTTTAGGTTTTATATCACTAAAATTAGCAGCAAATTCTGCGTAACGATCCTTTACGATTTCAGGGTGATGAATATGAAGTCGAGTTGCAGAAACTTGAACACTTTCGGTGAGGGGCAAATTGAGACAATACCTCTAAGATGCGGCGTCATTACAGCGAGATTCGTCACCATTAACGCATCTATAACGTGAGGGACCAGTGCTTCCTGGACCAGTGGAATCACGGGTGAAAGATTTACACGAAGCAAGAATAGCTTCTTCGACCATCAGGGGAACCTTTTGAATTTCGGGACGGCTCCATTTTTTTCTTTCAGACATGACTTTCCTCTTTAGGGACTATATATTTTAACATTCTTGACTTACGTTCAACTGTTTCTTCGCAAACATAGTCTGGACGTCCTTCCCTGTCTCCCGTAGCTAATTTTGCCAAAGCAGGGCAGGTATCGCAAAGGGCAGTGACCTCGCAACTGGCACATTTCGCATCTATTTTTGTTCTTTTTTGATTAATAATCTTAGGAATCATCTCATTCCAAATTTCTTTAAAAGAGTACTTTTTTAAGCTATAATTGGCTTCATTATATCGATCCACAATACAGGCATGAACACGGCCACGAAAGTCGATAAAACAACTGCTCTTTCCAGCCCCACATGTATACAGTTTTTCTTTCTCCGCCTCAGTTCTTTTTTTAGCCACACCATTACGATAAGAGGTCAAGTACTCGCTATCTTTTTTGATGAGCTCTTCGCCAAAATAGGCTTCTTCAAGGTCGAGCTTCTCTGTAGGGCTCATACGCAAATGATTGAGCGATTCGCCATAAATACTGGGGTCTATCTTGGTATCAAAACGGAATCTCACGCCTAAATCGGAGGCGATTTTAGCTAAATTCCAGAAGTCATCCAGCAAAGGTTTCATCACAACTGTTTTGAGCTGTAGAGGGATTTTATCCGTAAGCAAACGCTTACTGGTTGCCATGACTTTTTCAAATGATGAACGCGTACCGGTTATTTTTTCGTACATTTCCTCAGAAGACCCATAGAGGGTGATTTCGACTGAAAAAGGTGGATAACGCTTGAGCAATTCGAAATGTTCTTCTTTAAATAAGGCTCCGTTCGTAAAAAGAGTAACAAGGAAACCTTTGCGGATTAAATAAGTATAGACTTCAATAAAATCAGGGTGTAAAAGAGGCTCTCCTCCCGTTAGTAATATCCAGAGCATCCCTTCTTTTTCTAGCTGGCCTGCTATTTCCATCCACTCTTGTCCCGACAGTATCTCTTTATGCTTTTCTTGACCTTGATAGCAATGGAGACAACGGAAATTGCAGTTTTCAATCAGCTCAATAGTACCATTCCCTGGGATTTGCTTACTGCCATATTGCTCATGTAATTTGAGTGTGAATTCCCTATAGGCCTGCGTTTGCAATTCATGATCAGGGCCAATGCAATATTCCTTTTCTACTGGCGCATGTTCTTTTTGAAGAGGTATAGCTTCTTTTTCGGGAGGAGGTTTAGCTTCTTGCCTAGGCTCAGTCATTTACTTCGTTAATAGCTTCAGTTGAACAAGTTGATCCAAGCAATCATCAACCTCTTGATCTAAATGAGTCTCTTCTGGAATATCATACTTTTCATTTAATTCCTGAACAACCTCTTCCTTGCTCTTCCCCTCTCCAAATAGCCGTAATACTTCACTAGAAGTATCGTTGAGATTATAAATATACCTTACCGCCTCGACTTCTTTGCCGATAGGCAATACCACGCAAGTATCGGCAATATTACGTTGCACAAAATCATCATTCTTTTTATAGGGGCTTTGTTCTTGCATATCTGTCTTCCTTTTGGGGAGTTGTATGGCCTAAAGGCTTAATGTCAACGTCCAATTTTTGAGATTAATTTTTGATACATATTCTCTAATACCCTCAATTGCGCTGACCATGCCCATTTCCCCCTATCCTCCTTAGCGTTTTGATATAATTGACTCCTCAACTGGGAATTTTCACACACTAAACGAATGGCCTTTTCCCAATCTGCTACTTCGCGATTTTTGACCACAAATCCATTACGTTCACTCGCAACAGCTTCAGGCAAACCCATCACATGCGCCCCGACAACAGGCACACCAGAACAAATGGCTTCAATGGCAACCACTCCAAAAGGCTCTCTCCGACTTGGCAGCACCAAACAGTGAGCCTTAGAGAAATAATGCTGAATATCCTTATTGGGCACTAATCCATGAAAATGAATACGGCCTTCTAGCCCCAGCGAAAGGCTTTTTTGCTTATAATCCTGCAAAAGTTCACCTTGACCAAGTACATCAAGTTGGTAGTTTTCAGGCAATTTTGCCATCAGATTCAATAGTAACTCGAAACCTTTGACAGGAATCATTCTGCCGATAAAGAGTAATTTAATGACTTTAGAGTCTCGGTGCTCTGCCAGCAGAGGGAAAGCCTCAATATCACAGCCTGCATAATAAATTTGAGGATTAATGTCCGGAGCCCAGTTCTTCATGACTCCCGAACAGTATTCCGTTGCAGCCAAAGCGAGATCAACTCCTCGCAAAGCCTTTCTCCCCCAATAAGCCTGTAATTTAGACATATCGCAGACATCATAGCCATAGCAAAGGAGCACAGATTTGGCACCATATTTTTTGCCATATTGAGCAGCCACATAGCCTCCGGGCAAAAGGCAATTTCCATGAACAATATCAGGTTTAATGGTTTTGAGACACTTTATGGAATCAGCCACTTCCGAAAAAAATCGAAATCCTTTTAAACGCTTTGCTCCTAACCAATGAATTATATAACCATCTCGTAATTCCTCACGGTATTTTTCCACTTTAGGCCGTGTAATAAGAACATGAACCTCATGACCCTTTTCAGCCATATATTTGGCCATAAAATGAGTTCCGAGCTCAGCCCCAGCAACTCTATCTGGAGGAAAAAAAGATGTAATAAAAGCGATCTTCATAGGAGCAGCATGAGCCCTGTTTCAATAATACAATCCACCTTGACGGAACTGGGGCCACAATAGACTAGCAAGCAGATAAGCACCCATAGCTCAACTGGATAGAGTGTCGGTCTACGAAACCGAAGGTTGCAGGTTCGACCCCTGCTGGGTGTACTCCCCCCAAAAAGCCTTGATTTCCTTCGGGATTTCGAGGCTTTTTTTGAGATCATCTAAATGGTTTACTCGAAAATAGGCAAAGCATTTGCGAGTACCCCATAATTGAATTTGTTGTGTCTGCAAATAGCGCAAATCTTCTAGGGCTCACTCCAAGAATTCAGAAGCCAAGATATTCTGACTGATAAAGAATTATGTCTTTTTCTTGGCTTGAATAAAAAACTGCTCTCCAAGTATTTTCCATACCCAAGGACAAGACAGATAAATCTTTACAAATATTGGTAATTTAGGCAAAGATAATTTTGTAGTATAGGGCAGAAACTTCTTTAAAGAGTATACAGTTTCATATCCACAGAGGTTAAGAGCCTCATCCATAGAGTGGTCTGAAATAGGCACATGATGATCCCAATAATCCCAGTATCGCCCCTTGACCACAGAGACATTAGGCCCTAGCACGAGGAGTGATCCTTGAGGCTTAAGAAGAGAATGGCATTGCTTCAGGAGATCTTCCACAGCCCTTTTATTGGGTAAATGCTCAAGAAAATTACTCATAAAGATCACATCAAAAGAACTTTCTTCATAACTCCCAAGACCCTCTATGCCACGGTCAGAATATTGAATATCAGAATTGAGGTAATTTTTATTAAAGTTCCCAAGGTCAATACCATATTTTTCCTTAGCCTTGATGTGGTTAAGAAAATCACCGTAGCCACAAGCAATATCTAAAACTTTGTCTGATGGTGACAAATACTTTTGCAAAATCATTTCACAAAGCACTTTCCAAACTTGCTGTTTGGCTTGCACTTCAGCAGCAGAAAAACGATGATCGTAAAGAACTGAATTATCCATTTTCAGCCCCCCCCTTGTCGGCACACAAATCATCAGAAATGAGCCATTTTTCAGCTAAACATTTCAAATACACAGCAAGGTATCTCCGCCCCATTTCTTTAAGATGCAAGTTCGAACCTCCCCAAGACCGACCAAACCAAGAAATGGGAATCGTTGCAATTTTAT
>JADGBV010000195.1 GCA_015231345.1 Planctomycetota bacterium | reverse complement strand
ATATAAAATTCAAGTAAGATAATGGGAGGATTTCTGCATTGAATTTCTGGGGCTCTGGGCAAGGCACCATTTGAATGCTCAGTTTTGAGCCATATTTTGGGTGGCGCCAAGATTTTAGTTTATGTAAATTGGCTTGCATTGGCTGATAATTCACACTCGAGGAGTTCTCTGGCATGGCAAGTAATACTTCATAAGGCGAAATAAAACGGGCGACATTATCGATATGGCCATCGGTATGATCGCCGTAGAGCCCATGAGGCAAAACGAGAAGTTCGTCTAGACTAAGAGAACTATCGATTTGCTGGCAAAGCTCTGGCAAAGAGGCTTGATTTCGCTTTTCACCATTGAGGCAAGCTGCAGTTGTGAGAGCTAAGCCGCGACCATTAAATTCCATTGCGCCACCTTCTAGGATGAGCGGGGATGAGGAATAGGGTGCGGCAAGGAGAGTGGAGAGTCTTTTCGGAACTTGATTATCACTCTGCCAAGGTGGGTATTTTTCACCCCAGGCATTAAATTCGAATGAGGTTATTTGCAGACTCTCAGCAGAAACTTCAGCATAAGCAGAAGCTTCAGAGTGAGCAGAAGCCTCAGAGTGAGCAGAAATTTCAGCGTGAGCAGAAGCCTCTGAGCCTTCCATGAGCATAAAAAAAGGCCCATAATCTCGAATCCATATATCGTCTGTTGGAATCACATGGCAAATAAGCGGGTAGGGCCCTGGATTCAGCTCAGCTTCCAGCTCTGAAGCCACATCTTCGCTCTGCACTAAAATATCAACTCTCTGATACTTACGTATCAGCTGAATTAAATCGTGATAGAGTAGCCGAATGGCCTCAAGCCGATCACCCCAATGCACTTGGTTATGAGGGTAGCTAAGCCAAATACTCCGCTGAGACTCCCATTCTGCTGGGATCCGCATCTTAGGTTCCCTTTCAGCTGAGACTCGAAAATGACTCAAGAATCACCCCAGCGCTTAAGCAAGTCTCCATAAGCATCGATACGGCGATCGCGAAAAAAAGGCCAAGCTTTGCGGTGTGCTTCTACGGCTGAAGGGTCAAGTTCCATAAGTACGCTACCCTCCTCAGAACCTAATAAACTCATAACGCGACCCGTAGGGTGAGTTAGTTGGGAATTGCCCCAAAAAGTCAGATTTTCTTGCGTGCCGACCCGGTTGACTGCAAGGGAATAAACCCCATTGGCAATGCTGTGGGAACGATTGATCACACGCCAACTATCACACTGCTCTTCGTATATTTCGCCTGGTTCATTTTGATCCCATGCGATTGCTGTTGGGTAATAGAGCAAGTCAGCACCTTTCATAGCCGTTAGTCTGGCTGCTTCAGGAAACCACTGATCCCAGCAGATAAGAATGCCGACATTGAGTTTTGGAGTTGCTATGACTTTAAAGCCCGTATCTCCTGGCGAAAAGTAATACTTTTCATAGAAGCAAGGGTCGTCGGGGATATGCATCTTGCGATAGAAATCCAGCATCTCTCCCTGCGGGCCTATAGCCACAACGGTATTATGATAGACTCCCGGAGCACGCTTTTCGAAAATGGGTAGGAAAAGTGTCAGTTGATTCAGTTGGGCGCATTCTTTAAAAGGCTTAAGAGTAGGGCTATCGAGAGTGATAGCTTGATCGAAAACGGCCATATCTTCACGTATGGCAAAATAGTCCCATAGGAAAAGTTCCGGGAGAAAAATGAGTTCAGCGCCTTGCTTTGCTAATTCTTGGCACTTCGAGAGGTAGTACTCAGCGTTATTTTCAAAAGAACCCTGCGAACAGGCTTGCGCCCACGCTACTTTAACTTCCGCTGACATGCCTTTCAACTTCTCCATTCTTGATTCACTGCCTACCAGCTCATTATTTACTTCTGCGCCAAACCTTTCATGCTTAATGCGATACGTTTTCTCTTTAAATCTATCTCTGTGACCTTAACGCGAACTTTTTGCCTAAGCTTCACAATATCGGCGGGGTCCTTTACAAAAGAATCACTCAGTTGACTAATATGCACAAGACCATCTTGATGAACACCGACATCAACAAAAGCACCAAAGCGGGTGATATTAGTCACAAGACCTGGTAGGATCATTCCTTCTTCCAGATCAGTCATTTCATGCACTTCTTCTGAAAAAGAAAACATTTCAAACTCGGGCCTTGGATCACGGCCAGGCTTTCCTAACTCCTCTAATATATCCCTTAAGGTGGGTAAGCCTAATTTTTCACTCTGGTATTTTTTTAAATCAATTTTTGTTCTCAATTCAGCTTTTGTGGTGAGATCTTGCAAAGAAGAAGCCTGATCTTTTGCCATTTGATCAACCACACCGTACGACTCTGGGTGCACAGCACTTGCATCTAGAGGATTCTTTGCTGAGCGAATGCGCAAAAATCCAGCAGCTTGTTCAAAAGCTTTGGGGCCAAGTCGAGGGACCTTTTTCAGCTGAGCTCTCGATTTAAAAGGGCCGTTTTCTTGACGATGCTTTACGATATTAGCTGCAAGTTGAGGGCCTAGACCGGAGACATAAGTCAGCAATTCCTCACTGGCAGAATTTAATTCCACGCCAACAAGATTCACGCAGCTTTGCACCGATTCGTCGAGGCGTTTTTTTAATAAACTCTGATCCACATCATGCTGGTACTGACCGACACCAATGACTTTCGGGTCCAGCTTGACCAACTCCGCCATTGGATCTTGCATACGTCTGCCAATAGAAATAGCGCCGCGTACGGTTAAATCCAAATCAGGAAATTCTTTGCGAGCACATTCGCTAGCTGAATAAATAGACGCACCACTTTCATTAATGGAGACCACGGGAATACTCCCAGCTAAGTCACGAATAAAACTTTCTGTTTCTCGGCCTCCCGTCCCATTACCGACAGCAATGGCCTGGATATCATCTTTAGCGATTGACTCTTTTAGCATTTCCATCGCTGCGGATTTTTGTTTTTCACCTTGGGAGGGGTAAATCGTAAAATTCTTTTTAAAATCTCCCTGTTCGTTAAGCACAACAACCTTACAACCCGTACGCAACCCGGGATCGACGGCCATAACACGTTTGGCACCCAAGGGTGCAGAGAAAAGCAGCTGACGAAGATTTTCAGAAAAGACACTAATGGCTTCGATGTCACTTTTAAGTTTATAATGCTTGAATGTTTCCGTTTCAATTGAAGGGTGCAGTAGCCGTTCGTAACTATCTTTAATAGCACTATCTAAACGTTTTCTCTCTGCACAATTTTTATTTTTTAGCACAACCGAGCTCAGCAAAGACTCCCCTTGCCCATCAGCAAGTTTCAAACTCACTCGCAAATAGCCCTCACTTTCTCCCCTTAATATGGCAAGCAATCTATGAGATGGGCATTTATGAGCCGCTTCCTGCCAATCAAAATAATCAAGGTATTTTTCCGCATCACTCTTTTTGCTTTTGATGACTTTTGCTTGCAGGAAGGCAAAATTGAGATAAGCCTCTCTTAATTGTGCACGAACCTTGGCATTTTCTGCAATCCATTCCGCCACAATATCCATAGCTCCTTGCCAAGCATCATCTTCACTTTGGACGTCCTTTTCGCTATTAATATACTGACTCGCAGCAATAGGAGCATTTTCTTGAGCATAAAGTTGTTTCGCCAAAGGCTCTAAGCCTTTATCTCTCGCTTTTTGAGCACGAGTTTGCTTCTTAACTTTATAAGGCAGGTAATAATCTTCCAAAGCAGACATGCCTTCAAATGACTGAATTTGTTTGCGCATTTCATCAGTAAGAATCTCTCGTTTTTCAAGAGAAGCTAAAATGCTACTTTTACGCTTATCTAAGTCCTTAGCCAGCCCCAACTCATCAGCAATAGCCTGTAACGCGACTTCATCTAAAGACCCCGTCGCCTCCTTTCGGTAACGAGCAATAAAAGGAATGGTCGCATCTTCATCCAACAAACTGATGGCTGCTTGGACATTATTCGCTTTAAGCTTAAGCTTAGCGGAGATGCGAGAGACAAAATGGCTACTATCTACGGACATAAAACACAACTACTTTAGAAATAAACGATCCCACTTAGCATCAACATTACGCACAACATCAGTGCTCATAACTAATTTGCCTGGGTACCATGGTTTCATACGACAATCAATCGCTATGGGGGCTTCGAGTTCTGGGTGAAAACGATTCAGCGTTATGCTGGACGAATAGACATCAGCCGCAGGTTCAAAGCGGGTAAATATCACCCAGAGAAAACTCATCTCATCTTTTAAGGTTTCTTCTATACTATCTACGACTAAAATCATCCGGTATGCTTTGAGCGCTTCCTCTCCAACCAAATCCTGAGCAAGCTTTGGCCTCTGTTCATAGCTCGCCTCTGCTTCCACAACAAGGCAACCAGAACAGTAAACCCGCATATCTTTCACTCCTTCCGGGCAACTTACAGGTTCTCGTAATTCAAGCTCATAACGTGCTTCACCCGTTGCCATAAGAATCATCTTGCTGCCTTCATTGACTTTAGGGCCTGTATAATCAAGAGTATCTTGGGAACTCTGCGAAATAATATGCAAATCACTGCGAAAATCAGCCCTAGCTAAAACATGCTCCAAAAAGGCATCAAAAGGGCGATAAACTTTTTCTTCGTCACATAACATAAGTACTTTTGTTAAGGAGAGCTGACCTTCTCCCAAAATTCGAAAAGCTGTCGACAATGCTTCTTTCGGATAGCGCACCTTAACACAAGCTGCAGCCAAACTGTGAAAACCCGTCTCCCCATATGTAGTCAAACTGCGTACGGCAGGCATAACCTTAGGGAATAACGGACTCAATAGCTCCTGAAGGTATTCACCAATATAGAAGTCCTCTTGGCGTGGTTCACCCACAACTGTGGCCGAGAAAATGGGATCTTCACGATGGTAAAATGTCTTTGCTCGAAAAACAGGGTGATCATGCTTTAAAGAGTAATAACCATAATGATCCCCGAAAGGACCTTCGGGCCTGCGCTCTTTTGGAGCCACTTCACCCACAAAGGCAAACTCAGACTCTGAAATCAATGGCAAAGGTGATTCGGGAATGCGCACCCTCTTTACTTTTGAGTTCATTAAAAGTGATGTGAGTATCAATTCTGGCACATTCTCAGGCAAAGGTGCAATGGCTGAAAGCATTAAGGCTGGTGGGCCGCCATTGAAAATGACAACAGGCAGGGATCGCCCCAGCAGCTCTGCTTCGTGGTAATGAAAACCGCCTCCCTTACCTATTTGCCAGTGCACTCCTGTTGTGCGGTCATCGTATATTTGTACGCGATACATACCTAGGTTATGGTGCCCCGTCGTTGGGTGCTCGGTGTAAACCAAAGGCAAAGTAATAAAAGGACCACCATCTTCAGGCCATGAAGTCGTTATGGGCAACTGAGAAAAACAAGGAGCCACGGGACCGCTGTTTAATATGGGGCCTTGTGAGCCATCTTTAATGCCTAGTTTTAAAGCCTGCATAGCCAAGTGACGAGATTTCCAAAGTGTGCTCATTTTAAGCGGCATCATTTCATCACTTAAGGTCACCAAATCTTGAATAAACTGCGTGGGGCGTGCACCAAATGCCAAGCGCACTCTTTCTAGGGTGCCAAAAAGGTTGGTCACCAAGGGAAATTTACAGCCTCTGGGGTTTTTAAATAAGAGCGCCGGCCCCCCGCGTTCTATGACACGGCGGTGTATTTCTGGAATTTCCAAGTTTGGGTCTAAGCGATCATTAATCTCTTTTAGAAGTCCTTTTTCGCCCAAGAGCTTCAAGAACTGCCTCAAGTTGGTTAATGGCTGCGTATCAGGATTGATCATGAGAATAACCCAGTCGTGAAAGTAGTTTGAAAGGACACTTCGAATGATCTCGCCCTCTTAAGACGCCGGACTCCGGCGTAATAACACCTATAACTGTGTAATCAATTGCATTTGGGATGTTTTCAATATCGCTTTTGTCTAAAGTAAATAGCAGCTCAAAGTCTTCGCCATCACTTAGTGCAGCCTTGAGAGCATTGGAGCCACTAGGCACATCAGAGTGAATAGGAACATTATCCAAGTCTATATCTGCACCCACCCCACTAGCATCTAAAATATGCCCCAAGTCCTGCAACAGTCCGTCACTGATATCCATCATTGCCTGAGGAACTCCAGCCTGACACAGAGCTTTGCTCCATTGAAGGCGAGGTTCAAAACTCATGTGCCGCGTAGGGTATGATCCGCCCAATGCTCCAGTGACAGCAATGAGCTGGTTAGTTTTTGCCCCAGACCTCAAGATGGCCGCCTCCTTAAAAGGGTGGCCAATCACAGTGCCCACTAGCGATAGTGGCCCTTTTTTGAAAGTGACGGTATCTCCTCCAATGAGAGAACACGAAAATCGTGTTAAAGCTTCCTGCATACCTTCTTTCAAAAGATAGAGGTTTTCATTAGGGTAATCTTCTGGCACATGCACGTTTAAAAGGAAAAAATCAGGCTGACAGCCCATAGCTGCCATATCACTCAAATTGACATTCACTAACTTGCGCCCTACTTGAAAGGGGTCGTCCCTTGCTAAAAAATGAGTTCCCTCAACCATGGAGTCAGTGCTTACACTCCACTGATCCACTCCGCCAAAAAGAGCGCAATCATCACCAATCCCCAGTGACAGCAAAGGGTGAGGCTGAGTTTTTAATTCAGATATCCACTTAAACTCTTGAAAAGCCATTTGCTTTTAGGGAGACACGCCTCCGTTTTGACTACTGACGGATATGATCGTAATTCTCTAGAAACCAAGCGTAAGTTTTGCGCATACCTTCTTTCAAACTCGTTTGACTCTGCCAACCCAATTCATGCAATCGACTGACATCCATAAGTTTGCGCGGAGTACCATCAGGCTTACTGGCATCAAAAACCAAATCACCTTCAAAACCCACCACTTCTTTAATGGTTAGCGCTAATTCACGAATGCTAATCTCTTTTCCGGTACCGACATTGATGATGCCTTCTTCGCTATAGTTTTCCAGAAGAAAAGAACACGCATCACCCAAGTCTTCGGAATATAAAAATTCTCGAAAAGGTTTGCCTGATCCCCACACACTCATCTTATCTTTACCTTCAATTTTCGCTTGATGACATTTATAAAGCAATGCTGGCAACACATGCGAGTCGGCTAAATTAAAATTATCGTTAGGTCCAAACAAGTTCGTCGGCATGGCTGCAATAAAATTACAGCCATATTGCACACGGTAGGCTCTGCACATTTCAAGGCCAGCTATTTTCGCTAGG
>JADGBV010000194.1 GCA_015231345.1 Planctomycetota bacterium | reverse complement strand
GAACCTTCCGATATTGCTGAACCCTATATCGCCGCCGAACCCTCCACAGCCACAGAATCCAGCATCGTCCCCGAGCCCTCATCTACCACCGACCCCGACTTCGCTAACGATTCCACGTTCAGCTACGAGAATTTTGATTTCGCCGAGCCCGCCAACCTTACTAGATACGACTCCGCATTCGACGACCCCGACTTCACAGACGATCCCATTTATTAAAGACTAAAAAAACTTCTGCATGCTGATATTCAGCTGTAACAATATAACGATCGATGGCTTGAATACGGGAGCGAGGTTTATCTGCGGCAAAAACAAGCAATGCACTATCGACATTCGCCACTATTGTATGAAGCTTGCCCTTCCTATTCTCGCTACCTCTTTGGATAGAATTTTTCCGTGGGTAGATTTTCTCGATTGTTGCAGAATCATCTTTATGAAAAGCTAATTCAACCCAGTCCCCCACGACAACAGGCGACTTCCTTCCAGAAGCAAGCATTGTTTTTTTTCGAGCAGAAGCTTCGATCTTCTCCCCTGTTTCCTGCATGACTACAAAATGCCCGCTACGAGCCTGAAGCACAGTCCCTTTCACAGGAACTCTTCACTCGCTTTTAAATAGGCATTCACGCCAAGTTTTTCTAAACGCATTTTCTCAGCTTGAGCTTGCTGCGCTCTCATGGGACCAAACCAAGCAACCCAACGTTTTTTACCTCGAATATACATTTCATTCACCTGAACATCAACGCCTTTCCAAGCAAGTTCTCTACCTAAATCCTCTGCTGATTTACGTATACTAAAAACGCCAAATTGCAGAACCCAAGTTCCAGCAGCAAGAGGTTCACGCCATTTTATATTGGCTGATTTGACTCCCAAACCTGCCTGAGCTTGATTAATTTGTTCACTTAAATTCTTATCCCGACTGAAACCAGCCGCTTTATTAAGATGGTGTCTTGCCGTATCGGGATGACCAAGATGGTAATGGGAGACACCCATCCAATAAAGTGAATAAGCTTTATCATTCTGGTTCAATGCATCCACTTCTATCTTCAGTAGATGCTTACGTATGGAAGGCCAATCTTCAGACAAAGCCGCTTTTTCAATTAAGTTTTTATTGAGCTCAACCCGCTCACGTTGCATAGGCTGAATATGCTCACTTACTTTAGAGCAGCCAGAAAGAAGAATAGCACTTAATAGAAAAAGAGTTAAACTTCTTTCACTAAGACTTTTAAAATCTACAACCCGGCAAAGATGATTATCATTCAGCATTCGACAGGTCATAGTAACATCAGAGTTTTGCTATTCGTCGAGAGGCTTAAGTTGAGCCGAAAAGAAACCTTGAATAAAGGCTACACGTTCTTCCAGTGTAATATCTTTTTGCTCAAGAGCAAGGAAAGACGCGGCTCTTTCTTTAAATAACTCAGGCATTGCTGTGTCGGACACAATATCAAAAAGAGCTTCACGAACTCCTTTATGCGAGTGAGAAACCTCAAGCAAGGTTGATAGCACTTCAAGTTTGTAGTGTTGCTCAACTTCAGAGTCATCTAATTTTCTTAATAATAGAGGAGAAGCTTTAATAGCATTAATCCCAAAGGCTTTCAGTAAACGTAAGGCAGAAAGTTGAGACTCTTCTTTATGTTCAGGTGCAGCAATAATACCAAGTAAGTGATCGATAAGCTTAGGGTAATTAGCAACAAATTTCGGGTCCAAACTTTCAAGAGATGTCAAAGCTTCTATACTCACCACACTTGAGACATCTTTACCCATAACAAGTTTGTCATTAGAGCGAATCAGGCCATCGATTTTATCCCTAAGGATAGCAGAGTTATCGTCTTCCACGATGAGCTGCTGAGCGAAATCCTGGTATACACTAAGGTTTCGCGCCTTATCTTCATTATTCGTCAAAATACCAAGTGGAATATCTTTTCCTTTATAATCAGCACGGAGCATATTCACGAAATGCAAACTACTCAAAGTCCCCTCATTTAAATTTGGGTTTAAAATAATACAATCTTTAGAAGGAAATTCTCGAATAGCATCTAATGCATCGTAACCAGTCTTGCGCATATAAACTTTATAGCCTAAATTTTCCAAGCTCATTTTCATTGCGTCAGTTATAGGGTCTGTGTCTGAAACCATTAATATAGATTTCAGGTCTGTTTCATCACTTGCCTGCATAAGCAGATCCATAATAAGATCACCATCCTCTTTTGGAAAAGACTTTTGGCAACGAGCAGAAGCTATGGCCGCCCAATAACGATTGAGCTCTTTGGGGTGCTTGAGAGCATTTTTGACAGGCATGACTTCTGTGCCTGTTAAATGTGAATTAATTTTAATGGTTAATAGATTGCTAGGCTTATAAATAGAAAGCATTTTCATAATACGTGATGAAATATCTTCTTGGTAACTCAGAAGAGACATATCTAAGGCTTTCAGTAAAATATCATTTCCCAACCAGTGAGAAACCTTGAGTCTTTCACTACGTCGATCTAGATAATTTTTGAGTCCCTCTTCAACTCCCATTAAAGGAGAGAGATCTTCACCAGCCAACATACCAGAAATTTGATATTCCTGTGCAGCCCAAGTGCATACTAATGAAGCGTATAAAGCTTGCTTTTCATAATCAGGCAAGTCGTTGGGAATGCCAAAATGAGAATGCAACAATTCAGCTTTAAAAAGAGTCCAAACGGCTCGAGGGATTTGAGGGCGAAATTCAAACTCAAGTTTCAAGGGGTTAGCTGAAATAAGAGCTTCTTGCTCAACATCGTAGTTCCAAAGCAATCCATCACTAGAAATCGACTCTAAATAAGCTTGCGTATCAGCTTTAAGATAGCGGCTCACTTCAGCAATAAAAGCTCTAGATGTAGTCATGCCTTCAGGAATCTTGAATTGAGGTAAAACCAAATCCAATTCATTTTGAACAAGCTTATCCTTGCTATATTGACGCAAACGAAGCAAATAAGGAATCGCTCTATCATCCGATGATTTCCCTAAAATACGTATAATATTAACAGCCAAAATCGTGTCATTAGTGAAAGTTGCAGCCAATAAAGCGGGAACCGCCTCACCACCCATACGAATTAAAATCTGGTGAGCCAAACCACGAAAAGCCAGCTGATCTTCCGTAGATTTCATGTGCTCCAAAATATAAGGAATGGCATATTGCCCTGCAGCCAAAAGATTAGGCACAGACTTGTGCCTAGTCGAGTCGTCTTCCAAATATGACTTCAGAAAAAACTTAATTCGCCTAGGGTTTCTAAATTGACTACGCTCATATTGCCATGCGTAAGCGTTAAAAACTTCCATTTCTTTTTGTAGGGTGCGGTTTTGGCTAAGCTCGAGTAGAGCTCGAGCTCCCAACTGCTCTTTCATAGAAGCGTACTCTTCCCCTTCGTGAGTGCTATCTATTAGAACTTGCAGTTCTTCTTTAGCTCCCAAATAATCCCCTTGGAGGTATTTATTGTAAACAGCCTCAATATCTGCTGCTTTTAGTGGAGCAAAGCCAGCAAAAAGAATAGCGGCAAAGGCAATCAATGAAGGAAGTTTAAAGAGTTTTATCATAAATCTGGACCTAGGGCAAATACGCTGGGATTCTAAAATAGAAAACATTGGTTCAAGGTATGGATGGGGAGCTTAATGAAAGTAAAAATCAAGCGCCTTCGTGCTTGTACTTTTGCGAAGCTTTTTTGAGGTAATTTTTTTCTTTTTGACTCAAAGCCCCCATTCCTTCTTTGGATATTTTCGCCAAAATACGGTCGACTTCTTCTTTCACTAAGGTCTGCTCTTCTTCATGCTTAACTATTTGTTTTTGAACTTGTTGAGCTCTAAATTGCCTAAAATATGAACCCAATTCATCACCATAACGAAAATAGGCTAAACCTGTAAGGAGCCCACCCAAATGGGCAAAATGGGCCGTGCCATCGGACTCAAGAATCATGGCAAAGCTCAAAACACCAACAATCAAGACCAAGTACTTAATTTTCACAGGTATTGTGAAGAAAATATAAACAGTAGCATCAGGAAAGAGACAGTACACAGCGTAAAGCAAACCCATAATAGCTCCACTGGCACCAATAACAGGCGCATCCTGAACTGCAAACAAGCCTATGCCATACCCCAGAAAAGCTGCTCCCAGCCCACAGATCAAGTAATAGCGAACAAAGGCTCTCGTACCCATCACCGGCTCAAGGTAAACGCCTAAAAAGCACAGACCAATCAAATTACCAAAGATATGACCAAAGTCGGCATGCATAAACATATAAGTTATGGCTTGCCAAAATTTAGGTTCATGAACATAAAGGAAAAAGAAGTTACGATAAGCTCCAGCCCACTCTGTACGGAAGATAAACATGGTCAGAACAAACATAATCAAATTCAGACCCAGCAAGGTTTTAAAACCCTTCAACTGGTCACCTTCTGAAAATAACTTACCTGCGAATAATCGGCTCATATTTCGTCTTCTGGTTCACCTACAATCTGATATGACAAGGGCACTGGCACAATGCGCTCATATTCATCATCGCTATAATCATTATAGCTATCAAAATCATTTTCTTCTTCTGGGTCCATTTTAGTAAAATTTATCTTGATAGCCAAAGGCAAATCACCCATTTCCAAAGAGCTCCATTCTTCAACCCACTCCGTGCCCGCATAGGCAAAAAACTCCATATTGTCAAAGTTTTCCATCACGGCATATTTGCGATAATCGCTTTCTAGGTCAAATTCCATGGCCTCAAAATCGTCGTCATCATCACTCCCTTGCTGGCCACTCTCCTGCCAAGGCTCCTCGGTTCTTAGCAAGATTTGCCCTTCCATATCATCCCCCGGGTGGGTCACCACATAATATTTCACTTTCCTAAAACCTATGCCCGCATCCTCTTCGCTCACCCGTCCTCTGCCACGAGAAACGACAATCTCCAAAAAGGGGTC
The DNA here is from genome assembly GCA_015231345.1 of Planctomycetota bacterium. Lineage (GTDB taxonomy): Bacteria > Planctomycetota > JADGBV01 > JADGBV01 > JADGBV01 > JADGBV01. Next base: position 2,354 of record JADGBV010000194.1, on the reverse strand, counting down.
ATCAATACCGGGCTCCGAGCTAAAAAGAAAAAGCTCATCTTTGGAGACCTGCTTGCCAGGTTTTTTTTTCTTTTTTGCTGTACTTGTTTTATTAGAAGCTTTTTTGGGGTCCACCTTTGCTTTCGCAGCTTTAGGGCCTTCCCAATTACTCGTTTGCAAATAATAAATCCCTACAGTGTTGGCTAAATCGGAATATAAAATGTGCCAGCCAATATTCTTTAATCTTTCCTTGGAAAAATTTTCCTCAAGATAATCCTGGGTTTCAATTGTGGCAATCAGAGTCGCACTACAGGTATAAAGGAAAACGCCTAAAATCCCTATGGACAAAATAAGCTCCAGCAAGGTAAAATAACCCTTACGAATTTGCGTTTTCACGCTAAGCTCTTTACTTTCTCCCATTTCCATAGACTCAGTATAATTAGATCTCCAGCAACTCCATCACCTAAAAGTCTACGCGCTTATGTAAGGGGCATTTCATCCAATAAAGGACAATTTAAGATTTGGGGAGTTCATACTGAGCCCCCTTCACCATTAACTCTTTCACCCCTTCAGCACCAACATTAAATAAGGCATCCAGTATGGAAAGGTGGGAGATGAACTCTCCTTTATTCGAGCTCTGAGGGTAAGACAAGCACTTAAATTCCTGAAAAACCAAGCCCATTTTGTGCTCCTCAAACTCATCTAGAGCCAAATAATCTCGACCATGAATCCCTGACAAATAATGACTCGCGCCAGATTTTTGAGCTAATTCCAAGACATATTCAGAACTTTGCCCCTTGAGCCCCAAACTTGAAGACAACAGTAAAGGCGTTTTGATTTCCAAAATGCCCATACACCACTCAATAAATACCTGGCTTATATCGAGCAAATTCACCCATTCCTTATGATAGAATTCCTCGAAAAAAGGGTAATACTCTTTATAATAGGGACTCTTTCTATAAGCAACTTCAATCGCGCGTAAATGTTTTCTACGCCAATTGATGCCATTAGAAATTTTCGTTTCTGATATTTTCTGATGATAACGCTCGTGCGTTTGCACAGGCACGGTCAACCACTGCGGACCATTTGGGCCTAAAATGCGGTTACGGTGAATCCAACCAAAAGCCCCTCGTTTGACAAATTGCGTATCATCAACAAGAACAAAAAGGTCGGAGACGGATATTTTCTCAAAAAAACCCAAGTAGGGCAGATAATTAGCCTGATGAGCTGTGACTAGGCAAAGGCCCCCAGCCATTGCTTAAAGCATATTTGTGAGGAAAACTTCTAACTCTTTATTAATAAAATGGGTCGTTTTATCGATCCCTTCTTCCAAAGTAGCATCCTCTGGACAAGAAGCGATAACCCATCCTTTATATTCATTGGCTTGCAAGTAAGTCCAAATGGAATTGATATCTACCCTGCCTTGACCCAATAGAGTCTGCTCAGGTGGGTTAATCATCCAAGATTTCTTACCTTTGAGGATTTTCATATCATTCAAGTGAACGATTTTCACAGCATCGAAATATTTTTTCATAAACTGTATGGGGTGCACACCCATTTTAAGAAAATCACATACATCCAAACAAATGCGAGCACCTAAGGGGTAAATCAGCTCCACCATGCGATCCATGATTTCATTATTCGATATGAAAGAATTTGGCGTAGGGTGGAAAATTAATTCAACACCTGAGTCCACGCAAATACCGGAGAAGTCAGTCACTGCTTTTTCAAAATCATTGAGTTGGGTATCGATATCCGCATTATTTGCAGGCGGCAATCCTTGCTCAACAATAATGTATTTGCCTCCCATGGACTGAATAAAACTGGCAACTTTTTGAAATTGATCCAGAATAGAAAAGTCCCTGGAAAGATCATAAAAATTCATATCCAAGACATAAGAGACAATTTCTATGCCTACATCGTCAACAATTTCTTGTAATACCGTTAGACGATCACCGTAGTTATCGTAGGTATTTATGGTAACCTCCACGCCATTATAGCCTAAACGAGTAAGTTTAGTCAAACAGGGCACGAGTTTATCGTTTTCCCATGGGCCAATGTTGAGCCCGAATTGAACATCGAAAAGGGATATAGCCAAAGTCGACCCGATTGCTTCAAGTAAGAGGTTAGTCAGGAAAGTACCGGGAGTGGGACTTGAACCCACACGGTGTTACCACCATTGGATTTTGAATCCAACATGTCTGCCAATTTCATCACCCCGGCAATATATGGGCAGGCCATGCTATCGTCGACCGAGAACACTCAAGGCTCAGAAGTTATTTTTGTTGAGTCACAAGGCCGAGTCCCATATCTGAAAATAGATCCCGGGCTGATGTATAAAAATCTCCGAGGGAGGAATTATTACGAAGGATATG
>JADGBV010000193.1 GCA_015231345.1 Planctomycetota bacterium | reverse complement strand
GTCTTTAGCCTCTTGTCGCCAAGAACTAGAACTGAGCAAAGCTCTCAAGCAAGAAGTCGAGAAACAAAAAACTGAATACAAAGAGCTTAACACTCACCTGACTGAACTAAATGATAGCATCATAGAAGACAAACGCGAATTAGGTAGAATGCAGTGCCTAGAAGAGTTAGCTGATGGCAACTTAAGTAGCCTTTCGAACCGTTTACGCCGAGACCTAACATCTTCATTCAAAGAACTGCTGCCAAAAATAACTTCGGAGCGTTATGGCTCAATCAAGATCAGTGAAGAGTACCGCATCCAAGTTTTCTCTGAAGAAAGAGGGGATTTTGTGCCTCTAGAGCACCTCTCTTCAGGAACAAATGATTTATTTGTGCTTATTTTGCAAATCATGCTTGTTCATGGTTTTTTAGAATCTCGCAATATTGAACAGCACTTCCTCTTCTTGGATGAGCCCCTACTAGCGGTTGATGCTCAGCGCTACCAAAAGCTTACGAGTTTATTACCAGAAATATCTGCCAAACTCGAGCAAATCTTCATTTGCAGACCACCTGAAAAACATGATTCTGCTTATGTGGTTCAGACTGATCTTGCTCAAAAAGAGCTCATTATTAACTTTTCTTCTTAATCAACTTAATCATGGAAATCAATCTGGTCATACCTGCTGGCGGCAAGGGCTCTAGATTTAGCAGCCAAGAAAAGAAGCAATTTCGTCAGCACAAAGGACGAGCCCTGCTGCAATGGACTCTGGATGCTTTTCTACCTTTAGAAGACAAATTAAATCATATTGTTATTGTCCTTCCACCTGGTGAGGAAGAGCAATTCCAGACAAGCACCATGAGCCAGAAAATTCACACAACACAAGGTGGAAGCACCCGCCAAGATAGTGTTCATAATGGTTTTAAAAAGCTCAAAGAATTAGAAGCTGGCGGTGTTTGGCTTGTGCATGATGCTGCACGCCCACTATTAGAGGCGAATAGCCTCCTCGCTTTATGCCATAAGATCGAAGAAACGAAAGAAGGAGCTCTACTGGCATTAGAGTCGAGAGATACCATCAAACAATCAGATCAGAATGGTAAAGTATTAAAAACTTTGGACCGGAAATATATCTGGCAAGCTCAAACTCCTCAAGGCGCTCCTGCTGATGTACTATGGAAGGCAAGCTTACACGCTCAGGAAAATGATGTCTTAACAACAGACGAAGCCTCACTTTTAGAAACTTATAGCATCCCAGTGCATCTTATCGCAGGCAGCCCCCACAACCGGAAGATCACCACTCAAGAGGACTGGGAGTTCTTCACCCATATTTGCCCTTGAAGTTCAACCAGGAAAAAATAGGGCGCATATGCGGCATGGTCCTCTTCAGCATCATGCTTTTGCGCCAACTCTATCATTTTCCTGCTTTTAATTTTGGCTGGGTTTCTTTTTTCCGTTGGAGCTTAGTCACTATTCTTTTTGGCCTTTTTCTTTTTGCTTATATTAAGCGTGCCCCAGCAAAAGAGCTAGCGACCAAATGGAATGATGTATTACTCCCCTTTTTCTGCGCAGCACTTCCCTTCGCAATCATCAGTGGTCCTGAAATCATTGTTGGATTTCAGGAGCATTTGCCACAAAAGGTATTTGATGCCATCGCAATGACATTTCCTTTGCTAGGCAAAAAAGTCAATCATTGGGGATTACTCCTTATGGCTTTTGGAGAAGTCATTACTGTTATTGGCATGACAAGCTTGAAATCTTCTTTTAGCATCGCCACCGAGGCCCGAACCTTAGTCACTCGTGGACTATACAGGTATATAAGACACCCTCTTTATTGTGGGGAAATCCTTTCAGTCATAGGTTTTGCTCTTTACTTTCCCTGCATATGGACCATAGCGAATGCCCTTCTCTTTAGTATTTTACAATTGTTAAGAGCACGAAATGAAGAAAATATGCTCAAGAGAAACTTTCCCTATTACGAAGAATATCAGAAAAAGACTGGCTTCGTAACTCCAAAAATCTCAATCTTTTTTTCAGCCTGACCTTACATTTTTGTCAGTCCCCCTATCCTATACCCTTACTAGTCATATTGCTTTTTCATGTCGCTTAGCAAAATAAAATCCAACACTTTGTTGTTCGAAATCGCATGGGAAGTGTGCTTGCAATTAGGTGGAATCTATACCGTCATCCGCACCAAAGCACCAAGGATGGTACGTAAATGGGACAAAAAGTACTGTTTGCTGGGCCCATACGATTCCAACAAATCTCAAGCAGAATTTAAGCAAGCCAAACCAGAAGGACGCTTAGCCAAAGTTATTGGTGAAATGCACAATAGGGGTTTTGATGTACGCTATGGCAACTGGCTATGCTCTGAGCGCCCACAAACTATCTTATTTAATACCCAAGGAAACCTCCCCGGAATCGAAGATTACAAGTATCACTATTGGCAAGCAAATCATATCGAAATCACAGACGATAGCCTGCTCAACGACGTTATGGCTCTAGGCTTTATGCTAGACACCTTTTTCTCAATACTGAGTGAAGAAAAAGGAGATAAAACGGTTATTGCTCACTTTCATGAATGGATGGCTGCTGCTGCCATTCCCGAAATGCGCAGGAAAAATCTACCCATATCCATCGTTTTCACGACTCACGCCACTATGTTGGGTCGATATTTAGCCATGAACGATGATAATTTTTATCAAAATCTTCCTAATTACGATTGGCATAAAGAAGCCAGTCACTTCAATATACAGTCTCAGGTGCGCCTCGAACGAGCCGGCGCTCATGGCGCTCATATTTTCACAACAGTTAGTGATATTACTGCCATCGAATGCAAGCATCTTCTAGAAAGAGAGCCCGATATGCTCGTGCCAAACGGTCTCAACATCGAACGCTTTCTCGCTCTTCATGAGTTCCAGAATTTACACCGAATGTACAAAAGCAAATTACATGAATTTGTAATGGGCCATTTTTTCCCCAGTTATACTTTCGATTTAGATAAAACACTCTATTTCTTCTCTTCCGGCCGTTTCGAATACACCAATAAAGGTTTTGACGTCACCTTGGAAGCTTTAGCCAGACTTAATTACAAGATGCAACAGGAAAATTCCGATCGCACCGTCGTTTTCTTTTTAATTACCCGCCAACCTGTTTACTCCATTTTAGCTGATGTCCTTTCGAGGCGTGCCATGATGGAAACGATGCGCAAAGCGTGTGATGAAATATCTGAACAGATTCAAGAACGTTTATTTGCCTCTATTGCTCAAGGTGTTTACCCCCGGGTGGATAAACTTGTTGACGATTACTGGCAACTCAGATTGCGACAGTTTATTCATGAATGGAAAGTGGACGCTTGGCCATCCATTGTGACTCACGAAGTCGTGGACAACCAGAATGATGCAGTCTTGCATAAATTACGCGAATGCGGCCTACTCAACCAAGAGGAAAACCGTGTTAAGGTCGTCTATCACCCAGACTTTATTTCAGGAAACAACCCACTCTTCGATATGGATTACGACCAATTTGTGAGAGGTTGTCACTTAGGCGTATTCCCCAGTACTTACGAACCATGGGGCTACACACCTTTAGAATGTATCGCTCGAGGGGTTCCTGCTGTCACAAGTGATTTAGCTGGCTTCGGGTCTTATGTCAGCACCCATCTTGAGGAGCAAGATCGTCCAGGGTTGTTTATCTCTAGGCGTAGTGGAAATAGTTACGATACCGCTGTTAATGAACTCTCTGATTTCATGCTTGACTTCATTAAGCAAGGGCGCAGAAACCGCATCGACCTCAGGAATTCTGTGGAAAGTAGCTCTGTCCGTTTTGACTGGGCTCATATGGGCAAAAACTACGATGAAGCTCATGAAAAAGCTTATCGTGCTTTTCATAGGGATTACGAAGCTTAATAAGCTAAAGCCACGATAAGGCAAATAGATCATTTCGCAAAAGCCACTATTGGGCTAAGGCACTCGCTCTAAGACTGCTTTAGCCCAAACGAGATAAAATATACTCTTTAAATCCCAGCATATTATCGGGAGCTCCCTGGCCAATAATGAGAGGTCCCTTGGAGGGTTCCACATTTAAGCCATGACTTCCACGAACTTGTTTAGCATCCGTATTGATAATATCCATGGGTACTCTCAATCCACATTTCTTCTGCAAGAGTCGCCAAAATAGTTTTGCTTTAGAGCCTAAGAATAATTCACAGGGGTCATAGCCCGGCTTATTGTGTATGTCTATCGTAGCATGAAAATCCGGCTGAGATTGATTCTCTAGCCAGTAAGGGTAAGCAAACCAAGCATTTTGCTCTGAGAGAACAATTAAATCTCCTGATCTCCTATGATTCAGGGCCAATTCTTCAGGTCGGCAAACCCGACTCACCCCAGGTATATTCTCCACATAGGCAGCAAGCTCATCAAGCTTTAGGCCCCTCACATATAGATGCGCCAATTGATGATCACATACGGCAAAAGCATGGCTCGATTGCGGCTGCAGTCTTTCGCCAAAGGGGCCTGGCCTCACATTAAGCCAGCCTTGTTTTCTTAGTTCTCTATTCAGGTATACTGGCTGATCGACATCAACGAGTCCGTATTCAGAGACAACGATGACTTCAGCATTAATATCTTGAGCTGCAGCCACAACCTTAGCGGCGCATTCATCCACTTCTTTCACCCTGTCCACATTCCCTGGGCCAAAACGCTGATAGTCATAATCCAAATGAGGCAAATAGACGAGAGTGATCTCTGGTTTTTCTTTACGCATCACAAGAGCTGAGGCCTCAGCAATCCAAGTGCTTGATGGAAGGCCGGCATTTGGCCCCCAAAAACTAAAAAAAGGGAAAGGGCCTAAATTCTCTTGCAGCGCACAAGAAGTGGTGTCAATAATATCAAAAGCCTTTGAGCCATCACAGCCATAGTGTGGCCGAGGAAGAACACGACTCTCTATTGGAGCCCCCAAGGCAAACCACCAAAATAAACTAGCGGTTTTTCGATTACAATAAAAAGGTTCAGCTTCCAGTAATTGGTAAGATTGCTGCCAAAAACGAACTTCTTGAGTCTCTGGGTAACACCAGCCATTAGCGACAATACCGTGCTTTTTTGGACTACAGCCCGTCAGCATAGTCGCTTGAGCTGTGCAAGTCACTGCAGGCAAAGGTGCACGCCAAGGTTTTGCTTGGCCGAGCGCTCTCAAATTTGGAGCATGAACAAGAAGTTCCTCTGTAAGCCCAACAACATTGATAACGCAAACTCTTTTCATGGCAGTATTCTCCCCTCAAAATTAAATTCGCTACTCCTCTTCTTGAGTATTTTACAAATCAAGCTACACCTAAACATTGGGCCATCAAATTGAAGAGGAGACTAACATTCCTCCATTTTTAGCGCTTTAAGTATATTTTTTTTTGAGGGACTTTGAAAATGAAGGACTACACTAGTATATATAGGCCAATTATTCATTGATAGCCCCATATATTGTATGGGGTTATTTTCGAATAATCAATGTCTATCAACACAAAATGTTATGTCTTGATTATTTGTATAATATTTCACAATAATTGCACTTAAGTGAATACTTTTCACTTCCGATATATAACCTCAGCACCAAGGAGGGTTAGCTTATGGACATTATGGGCATCTACTTAAACAACAACGAGAAGGAATACCTTCACGAAGCCATTGTCGGTGAGCTCAAAATATTAGAACCTATAACGCAAGATTTTCTGATAAAAGCAGAAAACGCAAACTGCTGCCGTTATCAATCTCTCAAATCAATTCTGGATGCCATCAAAAATTGAAAGACACCTCAAACCTACCCGACTAAATCGGCTAGGTTTATAGAAGAAGTATATAACTTATAAATTATTCCTTAATCACTTCAAGAATTTCATCACGAACTTTTTGCCAATTCTCTGTTGGCACTTGGCATGTACCCACAGCTGTATGCCCCCCGCCACCATGTTTAAGCATTAAGGCACCGACATCAGTCTGACTTGTCCTATTCATAATACTATGCCCTAAGGAGAAAACAACATTTTGTTTTTTCATACCCCACAATATACGTAGAGATATATTTTGTTCTGGGTACATAACATATTCAGTAAAACGATTGCCCGTCTTTATATCTTCGGTCTCCAAAAGATTGAGCTCTAAAACATTGCCATCAACGTTAGAAACACTTTTCACCATGGCTTCATATTCATTTTGCTGTGCTTTATAGCGATCGATACGCTCTTGAATATCCTTATCAGCCAGAATTTCTTCAAGACTCAAATTCCTAAGCTTGCCAATCATCTCTTCCATTAAGTTATAGTTTGAAATGCGATAATCGTGATAACGCCCCAAACCAGTCCGTGGGTCCATAATAAAAGACAACAATATCCACCCCTGAGGATTGAGCACTTCTTCTTGGGTTAAATTGGCACTATCGCTTTTATCCACAGCCTCAAGAAGGCCTGAAGTTTCAAACTTTTCGAGTTTATCTCTCTCACTCAAATACTTGTAAATGACTCGAGCACAACTGGGACTAGGCAAAGAAGATCCTTTAATTTTTCTGAACACATCTTTAAATTGAATGCGCTCTTCCTCACTCGAATGGTGGTCAAACCACATACCGCACCCAGCAGCATAAGGAATATTTGCTAAGACATCATTAGCTGTTACAGGGATTTTTCCATCCTGTATATCTTTAGGGTGAACAAATTTATGTTCATCAATGACGCCAGCTTCCTCTAAAAGCGCAGCACAGACAAGACCATCAAAGTCTGAACGAGTCAGTAGTCGCATGAATTATCCTCAGCAAATTAATATGAAACGATTATGCAGTGTCTGGATCTAAAAGCAAGAATCTTTTTGATGAAAAAACGACCATCTGCAAGAGAATTCACACCATTCGACCTAAAAACAGCTTTTTGGCTCATCTTCGGGCAATTTTGGCCCCTTAGGATCCGCAAGGAATTTACGCCATTTAATCGGCCAAATGGGAAATAATTCGCGGCACAAGCCTTTTGAGAACGTCCAAATTATAGCCTCCTTCAAGGAAAAGCCCCCACTGATTCTGGCAATATTTATCGGCCACCTGCGCCAATAAATGAATGGCCTGAAAATAATGCTCATCAGAAACATTTAAAACACCATAGGGATCATCCTTATGGGCATCGAAGCCCGCCCCAACCAGTAAGAAGTGCGGTTGGTGCTCTTCAACTGAATAATTTAAATATTCCTGAAACTTCTCATACCACACATCGCCATCTGTTCCCAAAGGCAAAGTCACATTGCAACTTGCGCCTTCGCCCTCCCCCACGCCTCTTTCTGAATCAAAACCAGTCCCAGGGTAAATATGAGCAGGCGAGGCATGCA
>JADGBV010000192.1 GCA_015231345.1 Planctomycetota bacterium | reverse complement strand
TACCGCCGATGAGCAGTAAAAAAATTAATATCGAAAGGGTTCAACTAGGTGCTAGAGTTGAAAAGAAGCTAGTGAAAGTTCTCAAAGCAATAGCTGAAACTGGCGATATGACTCTTGGGGAGTTACTGGAAGACATTGTTCTGCACTCATTCGAAGGAGTATCTACTTTCCCAGAAGAAGCTCAAAAGAAAATAATACTGCTTAGAGAAGTTTATGGGCTCAACTATAAAGCACATGACTCATACAAATTCTCTGAAGCCAAGACTTAGGGAAGACTGGCATATTCAAACAGTTCCATATTTCACCACTCCACTTTATGAGCTGTAGAGTGCGCTAAAAGGAATAAACCCTACGATATAATCCTAAGACAATCTATTAAGTCTCATTATTTTATACTTATATTTTCAGACTATTTTTCGCTTACGTCTGAAAAAGGCAAGGCTTCCACAGGAGAGCAGAAGCAATGACAAAGATGCAGGTTCTGGTACAGCGCTAACAGAAACAAGCATATCATCATATGCTGCTCCGGATGTAGATGTGCCGACAAACAAATGACTATTAGTGCTGTTAAATGAAAATAAGCTGAGGTCCACTGATGAAGATGCATCAGTATTAAAAGTGCCATTATAATGTTGATCGATATCAAAGGTTAGTAATGAGCCAGTTAATGTTGAACGCACACGGTGTGTACCATTACCAAAGTTCCCGAAACCGTAATCCACAAACTCAAATCCACTAAGAGGTGATGAGTTCACAACTAAGTCGACACGACCACCTACCAGAGTACTATCGTGCATTCTGAGGTATGCGCCGAAGGGTTCATTACTTAAGTTAGGGTCTTGTGCCCCTGTGCCCATTCCCATAAAGGCAATTTCTGTGCTTGAAATTGTTATGGTTGATTCAAAAATAAAGTCGTTTGAAATATAATCAGAATCAGAAGTGCGAATCGTGCTTCTCGTTCCATAGATGTTTTTCAATTGCCCTCCAGTCTCAGCAAAGGTGCCTTCGAAGTTATCTAAGTGAGAGCCTAAGGCTCCGTCATTAAAATCATCTGAAAAAGCTATACCAGCTTGAAGATGATTAAAAAGTGAGAGTAATAATATTAATGCGCTTGCTTTTAGTTTCATGATTTTTTGTTTTTTTTTTAATATAAGTACATTCTTATGATCTAATAGAGTAATAAGAGTCAAGTCTGGGTCCTAGAACTTTTCGAAGATTAAACTTATTTTCTTTTCTTTGCGAATAGCTTCCGTGGCAACTAAAGTCTCCAAGAAAGCAAAGGGAATTATTATTTATTAAAAAATTGTCCAGTTTCTGATGCTTAAAAGGTTTATGAATGTAATTATGTGATTAAATTCGATCACTTTCCTACTTTTTTGGGATATTTATAAAGGCAGAACCATGAGAAATATAAACCCAATCAGCCTAGTCTTACTCATTTCCTGCTTAGCTTCAGTCTTACACGGACAAAATACGCAAAAGCCCAATTTTATTATTTACATGGGCGACGATCTTGGCTATGAATCCTTCGGTTGTGCTGGTAACGATTTTGCCAAAACTCCTCACATCGACAAGCTAGCTTCGGACGGAGTCGTCTTTGACCGCCTCTATGGAACCGTTTCCCAATGTTCTCCAATCCGGCAAGAACTCTTTACGGGACTTTACCCTCATAATAACGGAATTTTGGCCAATGCTGTAAAGAATTTAAAACCGGGGCTCAAAGATATTGGCGATTATCTGGCGCCGCTGGGCTATGCCTTGAGTGTCTCGGGAAAAGTCGGCTGCAAAATCGGAAAAAACTTCAAAAAAATAAAAGGCGTTCAAGGGGGAGCCAATTCTTTCGAAGATCAATTCGATCTTAGTAATATTAAAGCATTCATTCAGGAAAGTAAGCAAACAGAAAAACCTTTCTGTGTATATATTGGATCTGTGCATGGACACCATCCATGGAACCTGGGGACTCCTCAGAAAAATGGCGCCGAAAGAGTTCCAGTTCCTGATCATTACGTAGATACTCCTGTGACGAGAGAATCACTCAATAAGCACGCTGCCGAAGTGACTCTTTTTGATGAGCAGTTTGGAGAAATAGTCTCAATGGCGAACGAGCTCGAAATCACCGATAATACAATACTGATCGTTCTTTCCGAACATGGAATCGCCATGCCCAGGGCAAAATGGAGTGTGTATGACAAGGGTAATAGAAGCCTAGGTGTGATTTACTGGAAGGGAAAAATCGAAGCTGGCCGTAAAAATGCTATCGCACAGTATTGCGATATATTACCCACTCTTGTTGATTACGCGGGAGGAAAAGTCCCAGAAGGTATCGATGGCTTTAGCTTACGCCCAGTCATTGAAGGACAATCAAATATACATCGCGATTTTGCCTACTTGGCAAATGTTCACCCCACCAGACAGTGGGCTATTGTCCAAGATGAATGGAAACTGGTCTGGAGCCCTTTCCAGGAAGATGAGCACTTGTATTCTAACTTCACTAATAAAAGCAAGGAATCAAGCCAAAAAGAATCCTACGGAGGTTACACGAAAATGTTCGCTCATGCCTGGAGTGAGTGGGTTCAAACTGCTGAAGAGGATTCTTCAGCAAAAGCTAAAATACAACATGTCTTGCACCCGAAAGAGGTTGAGCTCTATAAAATCGACAAGGATTATAACGAATCGAAAAACCTTGCTGATAACCCTGAGCATAGCAACCTCATAGAGGAAATGATGGGCAAATTAAAATCGATTGTCGGAAATCCATCTGATACTCCTGCAAGGAGTAACAAGAAAGATAAGAAGTTGAAGAAATCAAAGAAAAAGAAAAAAGCGTAACCTTCCCCTTCTATACCAGCGAAAATCTACGCGAAATCGCTTGCATATATTAGGACTCAGAATGAGTCACAAAAAAAAAGGTGAATGCCGAAGCATTCACCTTTTTTGAAAAAGTAATTATTCTGTTTATTTTAGAGCAGACTTAACAGTCTTAACAATAACAGAAGCTACTTTATATGGATCAGCATTAGAAGCAGGACGACGGTCTTCTAAACGACCTACCCAACCATCTTCTACAGTACTAATAGGTACACGGATAGAGGCACCCCTATCAGATACACCGTAAGAAAATTTATCGATGCTTTGTGTTTCGTGAGCACCAGTTAGACGTTGATCATTTTCAGCGCCATAAACACTAATGTGTTCTTGGATGTAATTACCGAATTCTTCACAAATTTTATTGAAAGTAGCTTCGTCACCACAAGTTCTCATAACTTCATTTGAGAAGTTAGCGTGCATACCAGAACCATTCCAGTCGCCTTTTACTGGTTTTGGGTGCAAGTTAATGCGAACACCATGTTTCTCACCAACTTTTTCACAGATATAACGTCCGATCCATGTTTGGTCACCAGCTTCTTTGGCGCCTTTAGCAAAAATTTGATATTCCCACTGACCTTTCATAACTTCAGCATTGATACCTTCGATATTTAGACCTGCTTCAATACATGCATCAAGGTGTTCTTCAACAATATCACGACCTACAGCAAATTCAGCACCGACAGAGCAGTAGAATGGGCCTTGTGGTGGAGGGAAGTAACCTGCAGCTGGGAAGCCTAGTGGTGTGTGTTTGTTAATATCCCATAGAGTGTACTCTTGTTCGAAACCGAACCAGAAGTCAGCATCATCGTCGTCGATGGTTGCACGTCCATTTGTTGGGTGTGGAGTTCCGTCTGCATTTAGAACCTCTGTCATGACGAGGTAACCGTTTTTGCGAGTTGGGTCTACACAAATGTAAACAGGCTTAAGAAGGCAGTCAGAGCTTCCTCCTTCAGCTTGCTCTGTAGAAGAGCCGTCAAAAGACCACATTGGAGCATCTTCAAGTTTGCCACTGAAGTTGTTCTTTACAAGAGTCTTCGAACGAAGTGATTGGGTTGGCTTGTAACCATCAAGCCAAATGTATTCGAGTTTGGATTTAGCCATTAAAATAAGTCCTCAGAAAAAGGTTGAAAACTTAATCTACCCATGCCTGTGATCCTACAAACAGAAAAAGCCCTCAAAAGAGCACTTTACCACAATTGAATCGCATCACTACATTTTTGTAACATCTAATTTACGCCTTTCATGAACAAATAAATGCTTTCTTGCCATCAGACCAAATGAATTCATTGGGCATACAACCAAGGCAAAAAAACACATCACTCTGATTTTCAATCACTTAACCTTAATCATCAACTATAACAACAACCTAATCAGATTTTGCGAGACAGGCGCAAATAGCCCAGTGCGATACCAATAGGCAAAAAATCTAAGTTTTATTAAAATTGCAAGAACAAAAAAGTATCACAAAAAAAAATCATCTCAGCGCGATGAGCGCTATTCGCCTGAGCTTTTAGGTATTTTTTTGTGAAATCTAAGACTTATTTCACTTGAGGGAACTCAGCCGCAAACTTATCGATCCATTCCATTGCAGCCTCTGCACTTGTAATTTCCCTGCCTTCTTTTTCAACAAGAGATTTACGGTAATGCTCAATATGGCATATCTGCTCAACCATTCTCGCTTTTTGAATATCATCACTGCGAAGAAACTCAATGCCTATTTCGTACGCCTCATCACTTTTCTTACACCACATCACCTTGCCTACAGTTTCAAAAACAGGCTTAACGATGGGTAATTGCAAATTGATATAAGCACCTGGCTCGATAAATTCACCATACATACAGCGCAGGCCACCATGACTTATATCTTTCATTTGATAAAGCTCCTGCTGTTCATCATGATCTTCTGCAGGTTTTAATTGAATGGGGATATCGGTTGGGTGCCGTATATAAGTTCTTATGTGACTCATGGCTGCAATTGTATACCTTCCCTATAAATAGGCTAGTCTTTTATTTAAATTTAAGACATTCAGTGCTCAGTTCAACATTCCCGGAGCACTTTATACTCCCAAATCATGTCAAAAGAAAACGAAAAACCACAAATCGACTACCCTATCAGCTGGGGATACAAACTAATTGGCTCAGACAAGAATCAGCTTGCCCAAGCTGCTGAAGAGGTCTTAAAAGACAAGTCTTTTTCAAAAAAAGAAGGTGGGACAAGTTCCAAAGGAAAATTCTCTAGCATCTCCATTTCGGTTGACGTGAATAGTGAAAAAGAACGCAATGATTTTTTTACATCTTTTTCCAAACACCCCCATATAAAATTCGTCCTTTGATTCTTGTAGAAAAAGCTTTATTTTGATAATGCCCGCAAACCAGCTCATTATTTTTATCATTTGGCTTTCAATCATCAACGTAAAAAAACACCTGTCATTCTTTCGGTGGAGCGAGATGGCCGCCTAAGAGAATTTCGCCATATTGAAGATGCTTCTGAGCATTATCGCATCCCTGCTAAAGAAATTGAACATTCAATTAGCACCAAAGGCAAGGTCGGTAACATATGGTTTCGTCGCAGACTTGGTGGCAGCATCCCTCAAGGCAAAAGACTCGGTTTCGGCAGCTAATTATTCTTTTTTAATCAATCAATTTTATGAGTAACGAACAAGCACCAGAAAGCAACCCCTCACGTGTTCTAGAGAACAACTTTGGTGAATTCCTAGCTTGGTTCGAAAGAACCCGAGCCGATAACCAAAAAAACTACGAAGAGTGGATGAAAAGCGACCAAGCCAAAGACTTTGGTCAAATCAACTTTCATCAATATTTAATGAATTTATTTTTTCAAACACCTCAAGGTGGCAGCTTTAAGCGTTCTATGCTTGCTTGCATGGTGCAAGAATTAGGAGAGCACAAATTGGTTTCTCTTAATAAAGAAAAAGAAGTCATTGAAGTCCCTCTTAAACTTCTAAGTGCAGAGGTGAATCAACAACCAGCTCAAGCAGCAGAAAATCAAAATTAATCTAAAATAAAGAGTTTCTACTCATCATCGGCCTCAAAGTTCTTATAGACTTTGAGGCCGATTTTTTTTAACCTTCGCATACCCGCAACATCCATTCCCATGCCGAAATAACCTCTATACCCTTTGCTATCTTATGCAGGCACATGGAACTATCTCCTGTTAAAAGAATTAGAGATGCATTGGGGTGTTCGGAGGAGGCCTCCAGCAGTGAACGGGTTTCTCGCTCAAATGTATCTGGGTCCTCAATAGAATAACACACTTGAATCAACTCTTCCTCTCCTTCAATGTAGCGAGCCAAAAAGTCCACCTCAAAACCATTTTTTGTTTTGACATATGCAACATCAGCTTTTCTTCTGCGCAGCTGTATATAGGTCGCACTCTCCAAGGCATGACCTATATTGCTTTTGCGACTGCGATCGAAGAGAGGAATAAAGCCTGGGTCAATAGGGTAGATTTTTCGAGGATTAACCTGCTTCCGTTTGATCGAATCACTTGCTATGGAGATGGTCTCCAATAAATAGGCATCTTCGAGATGATCTAGGTACTCATACAGAGTCTCCTTACCAACAGAAATCCCTTGAGACTTCAAATCTAAGGCGAACTTCGACACACTAAAAAGGCCACCTGGTGATGCCATGAGACGACGAACTAGCCACCTCAGTGCTGTTGGATTTGTTATCTGATAACGATCGACGATATCACGCATAAGTAGTGTATCTACATAACCCTGCAATAGCTGAAACCGATCAGGCCGCTTCATGCTTTGGGCCTCTGGTAAGCCACCGATTTGCAAATAACTTTCAAAGTGATGATCTATTTCCGCTTTAGTACTTTTATTCATATGGGAAAGTTTCTTTTGAAGAGTCAGGTTCCGATCAACAAGCACTTCTTGAAAAGAGAATGGAAATATTTCGATCTCCCAAGCTCTTCCTCTCATAGCTGAGGCTATTTCTCGACTCAAGAGTTTTGCTGAAGAACCTGTGAGGTAGATTTCATATTCCCCTTCATCAAGTATGCGCCTAACAAACATTTCCCAGCCCGCAACTAATTGAATTTCGTCAAAAAAAATAACGCGTTTCTTACTGCTTTTATGAGGGTAGATTCGATTATGACTATCAACGATTCGCTGTAGATGTAAGGGGGAAAATCCCTGAAGACGCTCATCCTCAAAATTGAAAAAAATCAAGTCCTCACGATCGTATCCTCGCTCAAGATACTCCTGCTGACGCTGATGAAGCCACGTAGTTTTTCCTGTTCTCCTCATGCCTATTGCGACAATCGCTTTGCTGGAAAGTGAAGGTACAGTCACTTCGCGCTTTGTCTTCACTGGCAACACCGCCTCAACTGAGGTGACAAGCTTTTCCTTGATAATGCTATCAAATTCGATATTCATGAAAGACCCCGTACATTTAAACCTTACAGTCGCCCAAATATAACAAATATTAAACTTTTTT
>JADGBV010000191.1 GCA_015231345.1 Planctomycetota bacterium | reverse complement strand
TGGACACTATTACAATCCTTTTTTTCATTTGGCTTTTGGCGAACTATTTTTGGGTTATCATTCACGCTATTAAGTTTTGGCCTTCTAATTTGGTTTTTTGAGCGAAAAAAGAACCCTGGTCAATTTGGAGGACCAGCTCACCGAGGGATAGGCTCGGCTTTTTGGTGGTCGGCAGTGACCATGACAACAGTTGGCTATGGCGACAAAACTCCGGTGACATTCATGGGGCGTTTTGTTGCTTTAATATGGATGTTTTCTGGGCTTATACTCATATCTGGTTTTACCGCAGCCATCGCTTCATCTTTGACTGTGGATAAAATAGAAGGCTCCATTCATGGCCTGGAAGATATGTATGGCCTTAATGTGGCTGCTTTAAGCAATTCGACAGGAGAGCAATACTTACTTGATAATGGCTTTAAGCCCATTTTAGTGGACTCGATTTCTTCAGGTTTGGGCTTGTTGAAGAAGGGTAAAGTGGATGTTTTGATTCACGATTTGCCTGTGCTTAAATACTACCACGATGAAGAGGGACTTTATGGCAAGAAGCTAGGCATATTAGAGGAGGCTCCTCATCAATCTTATGCTTTTGCTTTGAATCCAGAGTCGACGAGAAGAGAAGATGTGAATAGGGTTATTCTAGAGCTCTTAGAGTCTCCTGGGTGGAGTGCAAGATTATATAAATACCTTGGGAGACGACCTTAAAAGTCTCGCGATTTTGTTTTTAGGGCTAAATGATCATTTAAAAATAAGGATAAACAAATGGTAACTTTCTGGGCGACACTTTTACGATTTTTGCTTTACTGCTTTATTATTTATTTAGCACTAGCACTCTTCCTCACCTACAGTCAAGGAAGTTTGCTTTATCACCCCACTCAGGAAAGCAATCATGGGCATAAGGTGGAGGTGCTCAATAATGATGGCGAAAAGCTTAATCTCATCGTGTTAAATGAGGGGCAAGATGATGCCTTGATTTATTTTGGTGGGAATGCAGAAGCCGTTGAGGATAATGCTTATATTTTCTCGCAGTCATTTCCGAATCATAGTATTTACCTTCTCAATTACAGGGCTTTTGGCGGGAGTTCTGGATCTCCTAGTGAGTCAGGAAATTTTTCTGATGCCTTGGCTTTATATGAACTTGTTTCAGGAAGGCACGCTTCCATAGATGTGCTGGGCAGAAGTTTAGGCAGTGGAGTGGCTGTTTTTCTTGCAAGTGAACGTGAGGTGCGCCATTTAGCTTTGGTGACGCCATACGATAGTATTGAAAGCGTGGCTCAAGGGAGGTATTTTATGTTTCCTATTTTCCTCATGTTGAAGGACAAGTATAAGTCCATTGATCGAGTGCCTCATTTAAAGCAAAAAACTCTTATTCTTAGAGCTGAAACTGATCAAGTTGTGCCTGCTGTGCATACTGATAATTTATTGAAAGCCTTCAAAAAGGATTCCGTGAATGTGAAACTTATTCCTGGAAGCAACCATAATACTATTAATAATGATCAAAAATATCACAAATATTTGCGTGAGCATTTCGGGTATGAATAAGAGAATCTGTCGCAGTTGTGATCTTTTATTTGCCTGATCTAAAGAGCTTTTTCTCTGAGCAATTCGTTCGGGGTAGAAATAAGCAAATATTTATGTTGAATTCCAAGAAGTCATCTATAATTTGCTCGGTTTCCCCCAAAAATTACCTTGTCTGGTAGAGATAACAATATAGATATTGATTTAGTACAGAACCTAGTCGTTTGCCTCGACCTGAAAGGAAATATTGATAATATCAATATAATGGGAGCTCAGCAATTAGGTTACGAGAAAGAAGATCTTCTAGGTCGAAACTGGTTTGAGTCTTTTATTCCTTCTAAGTTGAGAAAAGAGGTTGAGGAAGTCTTCCGTCGTACTATATCAGGTGAAGATAAATCATATGAACAGTATGACAATGCCATTAGCATCAAGAATGGCGAAGAGCGTATTTTCTCTTGGAGAAACTCACTAAAGCGCGATGAAAACGGTGATGTTTTAGGCGTAATCAGTTCGGGCTCGGATGTGACTGAGAAACGTACTTTGGAAAAGGTGCTAGTAAAGCTTCGCGAAAGTGATCACCGACTGCGTTATACCATGAATGCTGCTAATTTGGGCAGTTACGATGTCCATTTTCCTAGCTCGAAAGTAAAATGTAATGACACATGGTATACCCAAATAGGATATGAGCCGCAAGAATTCATATTAACTGTGCCCAGTTGGCAGAACCTTTTGCACTCTGGAGATAGAGACCGAGTTAATCAGGCGTTCAATGATTACCTCACCATGAAGTCTGATATTTATAGCATTGAATTTCGCATAAAAAGAAAAGATGGAACATACTCTTGGGTTTATTCCAGAGGAGAGGTGATGGAGCGTGATAGTCAAGGTGTGGCTGTTCGTATGGTCGGTATACATGTTGATATAACAGCATATAAAAATATTCAGCTGGAGCTTGAGAGAAGCAGTGAAGCCTTGGGAGTCATAGTCAATTCATCTCATGAAGGAATAGCAATTCATAAGGAAGATATTATTGTCGAATCAAATGCTCAATTATCAAATATGTTTGGCTATGATCATAATGAATTTATTGGTAAGAGTGTATTTGACCTTGTGGCTGAAGAGTCTCGCGAGGTTTTGATTAAGCATGTAACAAATGGCTTTAATGGTCCTTATATTGCCATGGGCAAGAAAAAAAACCATGAGAAAATATATTGTGAAATAAGAGCTAACGAAGTCTATCATCGTGGTGAAAAAATGTGGGTGGCTGCCATAAGGAATATCACGGAAAGAATTCAATTTGAAGAGAGGTTGAAAAAAGAGAAGCTGAAAGCAGAGCAAGCTAGTGCCACTAAATCCTTGTTTATGGCTAATATGTCACATGAATTAAGAACTCCCATGAATGGCATCCTTGGATTAGTGCAACTTATGCAGAGTTCCTCAGTCACTGACGAACAGAAGAAGTACTTAGATATTATTTATAGTTCTGGCCAATCACTTATTAAGATTATGAATGATATTCTTGATGTCGAGAAAATTCAGTCTGGAAATGTTGCCTTAGAGTTAAATGATTTTAATATGGAAGACTTAGTCAATGATTTGAAGGAATTAATGACTTCTGATTCTAAGGCAAAAGGGTTAGAGCTGAAGGTTAGCTATAGTATTAATGCCCCAAAAGTTTTCAGGGGTGATGTCCATCGACTCAATCAAGTTCTGAGTAATTTATTGAGCAATGCTATTAAATTTACAGATGAGGGGACGGTGAGTTTAGAATTTGATATTGGGGATTCAAGACGAGGCTTGACTGAATGTATTATTAAAGTTAAAGATACGGGAGTTGGGATTCCACTGGAAAAACAGGCTTGTATTTTTGATCGTTTTAGCCAAGCTGATGATTCTTATACCAGGGAATATGGTGGTACGGGTTTAGGTTTATCTATAAGCAAAGAGTTAGTCGAGCTTATGGGAGGGAGAATAGAACTTCATAGCACCCTCGGCATAGGATCAACTTTTACGGTTAAAATTCCTTTGAAAAATCCTTCTAATGAAGAAGAGGTCAGTAATTCTGAGCTTATAGATACTTCAAAGATGTCAGGTCTGAATGCTCTCATTGTGGAGGATAGTTATACTAATCAACTAGTCTTATCCAAGATATTAAAAAGCTATGGTATAAATTCTGATATCGCTGAGCAAGGCAAAGAGGCTCTTGAGATGATAAGTCAGAATAAGTACGATTTGGTCTTTATGGATATTCAAATGCCAATCATGAATGGTTACGAAGCGACTCGAGAAATGCGCAAAAAAGGCTACGAGATACCTATTATAGGCTTATCAGCTGCCGCACTTACTGAAAACAGAGAAAAGTGTATAGCTGCAGGAATGAATGATTTTATGGCGAAGCCTGTTCTTAAAGATAGACTTTTGAAATCGATTTATCAGCATGTGATAGCTGCAAAGAAGCAGTAGTTGATTTGAGCTAGGGGCTAAAGTTTTCAGTACGCCCATATGACTTCAATGATTAGCTGCAGCAGGAGTGCCTGCCGTAGTGGCCATGCAAGGGAATGTTTTTATGGATACGATTACAAAGTTTATGCCTACTTTCTTTAAAGAACTTCAAGTTGATGGTCGTATTGACCGGGCCATGGCGGTTGCGAGAAGTGAAGGCAAGGTGCCTTGCTCTGTCAAGATTGGCCTGGTCAGAAAAAATGGCAAGGGCCCATTGACCCTAAGCAGTATTTCTGTGCCGATGATATCACGAACGACGCCAATCTGCTAGGTCTCATATCTTTTAATTTTGCCTGCTATGGGGCAGGGACACCTAAAATGGATGACTTTGCTCATCAGGCTTTCCGCTCACCCGTAGAAATTGCCCCTAAAGCATTTGTCGCTCGGCTTCCTCAGAAACTCTTAAGTTTAGCCCAGGGAGGAGCCTTGGCTTTTATTGGTCATGTTGAGCGAGCTTGGGGATACTCTTTTAATTGGGATGGCGCAGGGAGTCAAATCCAAACCTTTGAAAGTACGATGAAACTAATTATGGATGGTTATCCGGTAGGTGCAGCACTCGACTATTTTAATGAAAGGTATGCAGAACTTTCCTCTGATCTTAGTATGGTTTTGGAGGATATTAAGTTTGGCAGGAAAGTGAATGACTACAAATTGGCAGGCATGTGGACGGCGAATAACGATGCACGTAGTTACGTCATAATAGGTGATCCAGCCGTTCGCTCGCCTTTGGCAAAAGCTAATTCAGAAATTAAGCGTCCCAATATTGAATTTTTTATTAACCCAACTCAAAAGCAAGGAGAATCCATGAAATCAACTTCAGAATCACTAGAATCAACGGAAAATATTGTGCCATCAGAGAATGCACCTTCTCAAAGCCTTTCAGAAGGGGGTTCATTGCAACACAAGGCCTTACTTAAGATGATTGCAGGAACTGAAAATCGTTTTAGAGCCCGTCAAGCTCAAGGAGATTCCTTTGCTTTGCCCAGTGAAACATCTCTGCCTTTATTAGGTAATCATCCACTTCGAATTAGAGAGAGGCTGAGTGATTTAGGACTTAAGGCTGAAACCATAGAAGAGATCCTTTCAGGCTCTACTTCATATGCTCTTTTAGATGATTCCTCCAAAGAGACTTCTTCTCAGAGTTTACTTTTAGAGCGGATATTAGGCTCAAATCAAATGGTCGATGCACGCTTTTTGGATGCAGGTGCAAAAGCATCGAAATCAACCTTGCGCATACATATTCGTTCAGAAGAAGGCCTCGATATGGGTTTTGGTACTGGCTTTATGGTGGCGCCCAGGTTAATGCTAACGAATCATCATGTTATTTCTCGTAAAGGTATGGCTAAAAATAGTTATGTCGAGTTTAATGTCCAAGATGGTGTTGATGGCTTGCCTCTGAGCCCTGTTGTTTTCAAGATGAGTACTGCGGACTTTTTTACACTCATGCAGATTTAGACTTTAGCCTTGTGGCTTTGGAAGAGAATTCTCAGAATAATATTCCATTAGAGAGTTTCGGCTGGTGTTCTCCTCATAAGGGTGATGACCCTGTTTTGATTTCCGAAAAAGTGAATATCATTCAACACCCAGGGGGGAGGCCGAAACAACTTGCCTTACGTGATAATAAGGTGACTGATCTCTTTGATGAATTCATTCATTATCAAGCTGATACAGAACCCGGTTCTTCTGGAGCTCCTGTTTATAATGATCAATGGGAAATCGTCGCTCTTCATCATAGTGGTATTCCTGAACGAAATGCCGATGGTCAAATTTTATCCAGATCGGGTGAAGTGTGGGAACAAGAGATGGGTAGTGATTCCATTAAATGGAAGGCTAATGAAGGTGTGAGGTTAAGTAGTATATTAAAAGAGTTAGAGGGATATAGTCCAGAAGAGGCCACTGCTCAGAGCTTATTGAATGATTTACTGAATACGCTGCAACCTGCACTGGAGAAGACAAGCAAGAACACAGAAGATAAGACTGTCGATGAACAGTTGTCACAACAGTCTTGCCAACAAAATAAAGAGCAAGTGAATGTTATTCCGACTCCTACTAGCCAATCCCTGTCGTTGCCCCAAAATACAGTTAAGGGAACAACGGTTACTATTCCTCTTAACATAACAGTTTCCATTGGCCAGCAGCTTTTGACATCAACAGAGACACCTGTGCCGGTTAACCCAGTTCAGCAAGACCAATCATTCCTTGGAACTCCAGTAGCGGCACCAACGACCCAAGTGAACCCACAAGAAGACATCACTGATGATTCATTTGAAGAATCTATTTGTGTTGACCCTAATTATGATAACCGCCCGGGCTATGATTGTGATTTCCTAGGAGGAGAGCACCTTCGAGTTCCTTTGCCAGAGTTAAATGCTCAGCAAAAACAGGAAGCCGCACTTTTTCCTGCCGCGATTGGTGATAACCCTTATGAACTGAAGTATTATCACTATAGTGTTATGATGAATAAAGAGAGACGTTTGGCTTATGTGGCTGCCGTTAATATCGATGGTAATAATAAAAACAAGGTCAAGCGGAGTCAAGATAAATGGTATTTTGACCCTCGACTTCCTAAAGCAGAGCAGATAGGGCATGCTCTCTATAAGAAAACTCAATTTGACCGAGGGCATTTAGTCAGGCGACTCGACCCAGCCTGGGGGAAAACAATGGAGATAGCTCAACTGGCAAATGACGATAGTTTTCACTTTACGAATTGTAGCCCTCAACATAAAAACTTTAATCGTGGCAAAAATCTATGGCAAGGCTTAGAAAATTACTTATTTGAAAGAGCCGTTGGCAAAACACAGAGACTCACTGTTTTTACAGGGCCAGTATTCTGTGAGGATGACCCATTATTTAGAGAGGTTAAGATTCCTTTGCAGTTTTGGAAAGTGGCCGCATTAGAAAATGAACAAGGAACTCTTTCGACAATGGCTTTTATCGTTAGTCAGAAAGATTTAGTCGCTGAAGCGTTGGAGGAAGCTTATATTGATGTAGCTAGAACTTTCCAGGTGCCCATTAAGAAAGTTGAAGAGTTGACTCAGCTGAGTTTTGGTTCTTTAGGTGACCATGATGTCTTATCTGTGGATAGTTTTGCTGTAGGCGATAGTGGTGATGGGCCAGCAATGCCTCTGAATTCAGCTGATGATATTTTTCTTAGTTACTGCTTTTCTAAATAGTGGCGAGTCGAAGGGTCTGATTCTATATAATTGCTGCAATAGCTGTTTTCTAAATACAGGTGACGCGGATCGTAAGATTCTATATAGTTAGAATAATTATAGTTTTTCTAAATACCTAAAAGGCGAAACGCAGGGTTCTATATGACGAT